>NZ_CP048878.1:122500-422500 GCF_011009015.1 Spartinivicinus ruber | reverse complement strand
ATGAAACTCTTGGAAATGTTTTACTAAAACTGTCAGAGAAAGTTCACCCTTTAGTGTTAGGTGAAGCGTACCGAACAAGAAGCCAAATAAAAATGCTTGCAGACAGACTAATCTCTCACCAACTCCAAGAGCAGGAAAAAAAAGAAAAAATTATTAACTTTCTGTGTAGCGAATCAGGAAGTCATGACTACACTATCAATAGGCGAGAAGCTAAAAATGACTTAGGGTTAGCTATTGAGAATCCGAGTGAAGAACTGTATACATTAATTAAAAAGTTGTATGATGATATTCACGAAGAACTGAAGCTAACTGAAACGTATGACCCTAGTAGCTTGCTGGGGACTGATGAAGCAAAAGAATATGAGTTGAAGCGTAGTATTATTGAAAGCATTGATGGTCACTCATATTATTTCGTTTCAAAAGGTTCTCTTACCCGGCATGAAATTAGCAGCAATGGCATAACCCAGCGTATTATTGATGACCGTAGAACATTTGAAGGTTGGAAATATGAAGAAGCAAAGCAATAAAAACTTATTGAATCCAATACAACATTATGTGGGTAAAACTAGCACATCTAGCTTTAGCAGTGACTTGAGCACTTCAGCCAAATGTGACTCGCTATCTTCCATAGTTGCGAATAATCAAATTGTTGTTAACGGTAGCTATTATTTTGAATCGAAAATTATTAAAGTTGACTAATTTAGTTTTCACTCAAAAATTTGTCAGCTCTTTTTGAATATAGGCCAAACCAAAATCCCCCCATGGGGGGCTAGTGTTTCACAGTTTGCCTTGCGTTTATCTTTTTGTCTCCTCTCTTCTTTGTCCATCATTGCTCATGCATCAGCTTGGCACGCAAATATAAGCAGCTCATTTGTTTGAGTGTCTAATGGACCGTGACCTAATGCTCTCCCAAAGCAACACAAGACACCTGTCAGATTAAGGTACACCCTAACTGGACGTCAGGTTAGAGGGTGAAAGTGCGTCAGAATAGGGTCATTTTCTTTATTTGTTGACACATCTCTCAGAGGCTCTTAGACTCTATCCTGACACTTTAAGGATAAATGAACATGACAGCTAAACGAGTAGGATACATAAGAGTCAGCACGTTAGACCAAAGCACAGAGCGTCAGCTAGAAGGCATAGAGCTGGACCACACCTTCACTGATAAAGCTTCAGGCAGAGACACCAAGCGCGAGCAGTTGGAAGAATTACTTAGCTTTGTTCGGGCTGGTGATACTGTTGTGGTCCACAGTATGGACAGGCTAGCAAGGAATCTTGACGACTTACGCCGTGTTGTCCGGGGGCTAACCGATAAGAATGTCAGTGTCAGCTTTATCAAGGAGAATTTAACCTTTACCGGGGAAGACTCGCCTATGGCTACCTTGATGCTCTCTGTTATGGGTGCCTTTGCTGAATTTGAAAGGTCACTGATTAAGGAAAGGCAGAGAGAAGGAATAGCCCTAGCGAAGCAGAAAGGTGTCTATAAGGGCAGGAAGAAAGCACTAAGCACTGAAGATGTTGAGCAGCTGAAAGCCCGTGTTGCTGCTGGAGAAGCTAAGGCAAAAATAGCGCGTGACCTTGGGATTAGCCGCGAAACACTTTATCAATATTTAAGAGCTGAGGCTTAGGGCATATACCTAATTTGTGGTCCATCCCTACTCATTACCTATCATTGACTTCATAATGTGGCGCTTTGAAAATATAGCTACTGTGAGGAGTCAATAACATGAGTGAGATGTTTAAATTAATTCTACCTGAGCCAGAAGAAATTAGAGAATTAATCAAAGAAGCTGGTTTTACAAGAGCTGAAGCAGCTGAAATGATTCATGTTTCAAGACGGCAATTAAGTAAATGGCTAGCGCCTACTGACAGTCAAAACCTCAGAGAAATGCCTTTAGCAGCATTTGAACTATTATTGATTAAAATTGGCAAACATCCTTTTTATAAAAAAATTGAAGAATAATATTGATATATAAAACGTTAGGTGTATTATTATTCCTGCCTTTGGATGAAGGCAAATAAAAATCCCACTCAAAAAATAGGAATAAGCCGAAAGGCGGTTCCGTTTATATGTTGGAGAATATCATTATGAACCCTCACGCTATCTTTGCGTTTAAACTCTTTTCTTTTTCCTTCGAAGTAGATTCATTAACTACCTACTACATTAAACTAGGCCGTCTAGCTTGGTATATCTGTAAGCCCTCTGATGATGTTCTAGGCCGCTCCTTTCTTCAGCAGTTAAAGCCTGATGTATTGGACTCAACAGGCCGCTATATTTACTAAGAGCACGGCCCTGAGATAGCTTAGGGACAGCTTTAATTTATCCCTAGGCTAAACCTTAATTACATTTTTGTGTCCTTCGTAAACCATGAGAGGCAGTTAGTCCCTTATTGCTTTCTTTACAGGTACACCCTGGCTTGAATTTAAAGTACGGCAAATCAAGTGCTTATAAGAGTGGAATTATTCTTGCTATTTAAAAGTGAAATTAATTCACTTATTTATAGGCAGTAATATGGATGTAAAAAATAAGTTACTTGGCTTTCTTGCAGGCACTGTTCTGTGTGGGGTAGCAGCTACAGCTAATGCTACTTTATCAGCAACTATGACATTTGAGGGGGTAGCTCCAGCGGGAAGTACTACATACGCTGTGACTCCTTATACAGAGAATGGCTTTACACTGACAAATTCTCTTGGGGCTATGTCAGGTTCGGATGGTATTTTTAGTGCTACATCTGGTGATAATACAAATGGTACCGACATATTTGGATGGTGTTCTGGTTGTGGCCCTTTAGTTATTAGTTTAACAAAAGATGGTGGCGGTTTATTTGACTTTTTATCATTTGATAGCGCTGTACTTGAGACAGGTATTGGACCAAATTTTATTGATGTTGTTGGCTTGTTTCCAAGTCAGCCGACAATGACTGTCTCTATTACACAGACTGAAACTTGGACTACTGAAAATATAAACTTTATTGGAGTATCTCAAGTAAACTTTATATTTGGTACTGGGCATTTAGTTTTTCCTAACCATGCTATGGACAATTTAGTTTTGCATGTGCCTGAGCCAGCTAGCCTTGCGTTGATGGGGTTAGGCCTATTAGGAATGGGATATAGAAGGAAGGGTTTAAATTAAATCACTTTGAATTAAATTTTTTAATAGTCGTGTCCCCAAGAAATGCATTAGTACAACATGAAGTTTCTAGCATACACCTAAGGGGACACCTAAATTATATGGACCACAACAGAGGATTTAATTAGCTCTTTTGCTTGGTCCACTGCTATAGCATTTTTTCTCTAATTAATTTTATTTACCAGTGCTTTAAAGGAATAAGCATGTCTGCAATGAATACAACTATCACGAATAAAGAAATAAATACATTTAGTCACAATGCCTTTGGTAAGCTAAGGACACTAGTTAAAAATGGTGAGCCGTGGTTTATCGCTAGCGACGTTGCCTACCTCCTGGGCTACTCAAACACGCGAAAAGCAATTAAAGACCACTGCAAAGCCCCGTCATTGCTTAAAAGTAACGAATCGTTACCTTTGGAAATTCCATCAAGGGGACTGACAATTATCTCTGAGCGTGATGTTTACCGTTTAATTTTTCGGTCTAAATTGCCAGAGGCTGAACAGTTTGAAGATTGGGTTGTTGAGGAGGTCCTACCAAGCATTAGGAAAACAGGAGGCTACCTCCTAGCCCACCCTGAAGACACCCCAGAACAAATAGAAGCAAGAGCCTATCATCTAGCCCAAGACACAATTAAACGTCAGGAGAAGGAAAAGAAGGAGCTACAGCAGACCGTTATTTCTATGGAGCCTAAAGCTCTCTTTGTAGATAAATATGTGATGGCAAAAGGCACCTATGCACTGAGAGACGTAGCTAATCAGTTAGGCATTAGGCCGAATAAATTTAATCAGAAGCTGAGGCAAGATAAGGTGCTGTATAACAAGCGAGGACAACGGAATGTACCGTATCAGTATTACTTGGCTAGGGGATACTTCTGTTTAAAGCTTGGCGTAGATGAGGAAGCCGGGAGAGCCTACCAGGGAACCAGGGTGACTAATAAAGGCTTATCGTGGCTTACAAAGAACTACGAGCACATGAAAGGCCAGCTATAAATAATACTGCTGTTGTGTCCACTTATTAATAGAGCCTCAGCTAATCCCTGGGGCTTTTTTATATGTAGGAAATTAAAACTCCAGCACTAATACAGGCCACGTCATTCGGTACTTTGAGTAACGGACCCCCTTAGACAATTTTAAAATTCACTTTTCAGCTTAAAAAACAATCAGCCATGTAAACCTATAGATTAACTTTAAGATACCTAAAGCCAACCTAAAGATAACTCTCATTATCCCTTAACTGAAAGGACCTCAATCAATGAATAATTTAAATACATCAGCCCTAACAACTACAGCTCCTATCATCATTGAGAACGTAAACATAAGACAAGATGAGCAAGGCAGATTTTGTCTTAATGACTTGCATAAGGCTGCTGGTGGGTTGAAAAGGCATC
Source organism: Spartinivicinus ruber (assembly GCF_011009015.1). NCBI lineage: Bacteria > Pseudomonadati > Pseudomonadota > Gammaproteobacteria > Oceanospirillales > Zooshikellaceae > Spartinivicinus > Spartinivicinus ruber. The sequence goes on along the minus strand of NZ_CP048878.1, from coordinate 417,983 downwards.
AACCTAATTATTGGGTTAATAATGCTCAGACTCAGGAATTAATAGCTGAAATGACCGATACCGGAATTCCGGTAACGCCTAATTATCAACCAATTGAAGTTATCCGAGGTGGATTAAATCAAGGAACTTATGTTGATGAAGACTTAGTTTATCAGTATGCAATGTGGGTCAGTCCTAAGTTTAACCTTAAAGTTATCCGCACATTTAAGGCAGTAACTAAAGGCCAACTCCAGCCACTAGAAGACGAAAATCTTATAATGGCGAAAGCTTGCCTTATTGCACAAGACACCATTAAAAAGCAAGAAACCCTTCTTCTAGAAAGCCAAAAACAAATCGCTGAGATGCAGCCTAAAGCTGACTTCGTATCTCATTACGTCGAAGCACGAGGCACAAGCAATCTGGAAGAAACCGCAAAAATACTAAAAATAAAACCACGTACTTTCACTAGGCAGCTGCGTGAAGACCGTGTCCTCTTCTACAACGTGAAAGGCAACAATGTTCCCTACCAGACCTACCTAGACCGTGGTTACTTCGTCGTTAAGACAGCGTTAAACAGCGCTGAGCGCGCGTAATAATAGAGGGCGACCAGTTGCCTGCTGACATTGAAAAAATGCTAACGACCTAGATTTAGTTAACAAAGTTTATTGTTATGATGATTAAAGAGCTTCGTATGCTAGACCAAAAGCTCATTGTAATTTAGAGGTGACTGATACATTAGTCAACTCAATGGTGCTGATGTACTAACACACAACAAATTAGGTATTGTATGTGATGAAAACAGTATTCGCCGCATTCTTATTGTTACTCTCAAGTCAAGTATTTGCCGGAGGGGCTAGTGTTGAAGTTGAGCTACTATCGTTAACTGAAACAAGAGAAGACAAGTACATTTTAAAATACAGGAATATTGAGTCTGATGAGATTTATAAAATTTACCTATCCTACGACAAGGGAAGGTATATTGTTAACCCTAAACTTACTCACGATAAATATACTGCAGCAATAAGTTTATTAAAAAAACAATTGAAACAAAAAATACCTGTAAGGTTCGGTTGGTTTGCTCGTGGCCCCTGCCTGATAAACAAGAGCAAAAATATATATCGTAGTGATGCTCTAAAAATATATGAAGAAAACTACCCTGATAAAGCACAGGTTGTCTATGCCTTTTGCCAGTACCGCTAAATAAGTTAGAGTCTTTACTACCATAGCCATTATGTAACTAGGGTGTGCTACTGAAGTGGTCTACCAGAGCACCAGTAGCATGGAGTGGCTAGCTTATCGTTTCGCTGCTTAAGTTCTTTTGTTGCTCAGTGAAATTATCTTTTTTCTTTACTGACACAGTTTTAGCAAAAATCAGTAACTGCAAAGAGCCCAGGAGAAACCAAAACGTCGGTTGGTCATAAAAATGAAATGCTTTACGTATTTTAACTGGAATAACGCTTTCAAAAAAGTCAATATGATAAACTATCCAAAGGTTAGACTCTGCATAAACAATTACTTTAAACAGGAATAAGCTTATTGAAAAAAACAAACAATAAGAAGTACTGATTAGTAATATTAGTTGAGCAAAACAGAACAACACTCTTTTCATCACTAAAAACCTTAAAGCTTAGCATAAAAGTATAGCTTGCATTTTATTTAAAAGCTCAATTGCTATGTGCGGTAGAAGCTTTAAGTATTTATTAATCAATTATTAATTGCTTTTTACTTCTTTCTCAATTAAATACGAGCCTATATCCATTACTGGAATAGAGGCGAATCATTACTTATTTGACATAGCCCTGCGTAAATTCCTAGGTATAAGTGGACCACAACAAAAGGGCTAAGGCCGAACATAGCAAAATGCTAGGTGCCAGTAGTAGCAATAAGTACAACCAGAACCTCTACTAACCTGTGTCTATTTTTTAAGCGTTCCGAGGATTCCCGGAGCGCTCCTTAAGCCACTGCGGAATCTCAAAGCCAGCCAAGCTACAGGCCCCTACCTGCCTAGCGCTAACCAACGGACCAACCTAGAAGAAGACTGTTTCCCCAATGCGTCAATTAGACGCCCTTATAATGTGTGGTCTGATGGTCCTACTGGTATCTATCACTTGCCTGCGGAAATCAAAAAGCCACTCCCCGCTAGGCCTTACCATCCCTGGCCATTTTTACCCCGGAACTTAGATAAGTTTTAACTGGCCATTATTTGCCCTGCGGAAATTCAAAAAGGTGTCCCGCTGTAAGCCTTGTACTCTGCGGCCTCAGTCTACCACGCAACTTAGATAAGTTTACCTTGTTGTCTTTTGGTTGATTGGATTATTTAAATCCTGCACCCGGTAAAACGTCGGGTTCCAGATATAGAAAGAGATAGCAGGTTATTGGTCACTTAAATTTCAAATGTTGGAATTCTCACAGCCCAAATTTGGGCTCTGCTTATTACTCATTCAAAAGCTCAAATCTGAGACATTGGAGTGTAATTAATCCAAGAGGGGGAATTAGCCCCTTTCTCTGTATTAGGAAGTTACATAGCTAGTAATTATTTATCAGATTAAAGCCTGACCGATGAGGGAATTCCCCCTTCGCCTAAATAATAAACAAAATTAAAATACTGTGATTCACAGTGTTTCAATAAAATAAATAGCAATTAATAGGAGAATAAAGGCTAATTTACCTATCATTTTTCGTGGTCATTTTACCCATTAACTTTGCTCTTTTTAGCCTATTAATTAGCCATTACCTCAATAGCTATAAGTTATTAAAAACTCCTTTCTTATGCGCGGAAATGTATATATCCAAATCGCTACAGCCCGCGTCATCTCTGGGCAAAAATAACCCCCCCCCTTAAGAATAAATTCACCTTTCATTCTTGCTTACTTTTTAGCCATAAATCACAGTAGCTACAAGACAGTCTCAAGATATATATAAGGCACTTTTATTCTTACCTATGGAAGTGCATTAAGAAGGTATTTAATAGCACTCTAGCAAGCTCTTAGACACCTTCTGATGGCTATTTATTATAGAGCAAAAAGATAATGGACCACAAAGCTAAAACCAGCTTTCAAATGAAGACAGGTCTTGCTTAGGTCCTATCTCCCTGGTTCATCCCTGAAAAATAGCAAATTAATTGAGCTGAAAATAGGTGAAATTAATACCGGAATAAAAGCAAATAAAAATGGAAATTATCACAATTAAATATCCAGTAATTGGCTCGCTCAAAGTGATAAAGGAAGCAGATAAGCTTTGGTTTGACGCTAAGGATGTCGCTGAGCGTTTAGGCTATCAGCGTCCTTTAGCTGCTGTTGAGTATCACTGCAAGTGGGTCCTAAAACGGGACCTATCTACTAGCTCAGGCATTAGAGAGTTAGTAGTTATTTCAGAGCAAGACTTTTACCGCCTTATTTACCACTCACGGTTATCCAAGGCTAAGCGCTTGGGTAAATCCATTTTAAACACAATATCTCTGCTATAAGGAAAAATAATCAATGATGAAAAATAAATTAAAAATAACCAAAGATGACTTAAGCTGGTGCCTGGACTTCGATAAGCAAGGCCGTGTGTGTCTCTGGTCAGTTATGTACTCTGCCACTGATGAAGATGACTACAGCCCCGACGCTTGGTTCGCTGAGGAAGGCCAGGGGATAATCAGGGAGCTAGCCGAGGATATGCCTTTAGATAAGCTCGTAGATTACAACAAGCGCCTAGCGATGTACCCAGGCTTCGACCCCGTAATCCTTGACACATTCTATGCTGATAAAGCTGTGGCCTTGAGCTACGCCCTTTGGGTGTCTCCTGTGCTCTATACGGGCTTGTCTCAGTTCATTTAAGAACAAAGTAAGCTGAACCTATACGGCTTCTGTAGTGTTGCTTGGAGAGGCTTATAGGTGCCTTAAAGAAGGCATGTTATTTGGGACCAAGAAAAAAAAGGATAAAAGCAAATTGGTGAGAAAGGCAAACTAACACCTGAATATTAATCAGACATTCTCTTTATTTATCTGGACAACAACTGCTGTATCCGTTAATACATACCTGACTTGCAATATAAAGGAGTAATATTTCAATGACGACAGATACAAGCAAGACAAGTACAACAGATATAAAGCTCAATCCTGCTATAGATGAGCATGGCAACTTTGGCTTGTGGTCTCTTCTTAACTCATTAAAGACTCCCAATAAGAGCAGTTTAGAACCTGAAATCTGGCTGGATGGACCTGGAGGAGAGCTAATTGCAGTTTCAGCAGAATACTTGCCCTTAAAATCCATAATCCACTATGAGGATGTAGCACAAGGCAGTCATGGACTGGTTCAACGTGAATATTATGCAGCACCTGAAATAGCACTTAGCTACGCCTTTTGGGTATCTCCAGAACTCCACAAGAGCCTATTTAACTGGATGAAGAGCTGCGGTAATAATCCTTATACCACTCTACATTAAACAGGCCTAGAGGCAGGCACAAGCCTGTTCTCTTTTTTATGGACCACAACAAAGGGATGGCTTAGCCCTCGGTCAACTTAAAGCTGACTAGAGCTGAGCTTTAAGTCACCTACAAGAACAGCCTCATTAATAAGCCTCACTCCTTTAATCCTTTTTTCTTGGTCAATTAACAACAAAGACAACTAAGCCAAAGGTATCAGCTAGTCACGATGAGTTAGCTTAAGGTCAGCCTATGCAAATAGATAGCCTTAAGTTATCTCATCACTACCTAGCTATTCACCTATCACTAATTAATTGAGTAGGAAGAATAATCAACAAAGGAATAAATAACTAAGACAGCCTAAAGGTAGCTTTAAGATATCCTCTAGTTACCTATAGCTTCTGTGTCTGTTGTGTCTTATTAAGAAGAGAATAACTAATAAGGAATAAGTAACTAAGAAGTAAATAAGCTTAAGTAGCTAAGGATATCTATAGCTATCTAGAGGTAACTTAAAGATATCTTTAGGTATCTTAGCTCATCTTAGAGCCTCTCCTGCACATACTAGACACTTAGAAATCAACCCTTCTATTTCAATCATTTATCACTCATTTTATTAACCCTGAGATAATTACTCCTGTGAAGAATTTAATTATTCCCCCTAACCTGCAATTCAATAAGTTGTTAAGTACCTTGTTCAAATCTGACTATTACACACGGTTCCCCGCGAACAATGTGGGGGTACATACAGAGCAGCTAGATGACGTTCTAAATGCTGCTATCGATAAGCCCATAATTAGACACCGAGAGAAGTACCGAGAAGCCCTACAAGCTATCATTTTTAATTTATATACATGTTCTATAGCTAGGGAAAAACTAGGCTTAGAAGAGCGTGTAGGCGTCTTATACCAATCCTGTTTATTAGCTTGTTAAAACAGCCCAACATCTGGAGCACAAGCTTTTAATGTTATTTTTCTTATTCACAAATACATTCCATGCCTCACAACAAGACTCAACAATATCATTGAAATTTTTAAAACAACGGTTTGCCAGTGAATCCTCTCTCAGTTTTTCCCATATCCGCTCTACCGGGTTAAGCTCTGGGGAAACGGGTGGTAAATTTAATAGCGTGATATTCGCAGGTATTTCTAGGCGATGAGTCGTATGCCATGCCGCTTGATCAACGATAACCAGTCCGTGTCTTCCCTTAGAAATGGCTTTTGAAATTTCTGTTAAGTGCAACCTCATTGCTTCTGTGTTAGCAATAGGTAATACAAGAGCCACTCCTCTATCTTTAGCAGGACAAACAGCGCCAAAGAGATAAGCTGACTCAAACTGTTGTTGCTTTACCACTCGTGGACGCGTACCTTTCTCTGCCCAAATACGCGTACAGGTATTTTGCTGACCCACTCTGGCTTCATCTTGAAACCAAATATCAACTTTATCTGGAGAAACGCATGAGGGAAGTACTTTTAAGGCCTCTTTTTCAAAGTTTTTTTAAATGCTTGCTGTTTATCTGGGCTATGATTAGGATGTTTAGATCTTGATGTAATCCAAGAAAGTCCTGCTTTATGCAATACTTCATAAATACTACTTAAGCTGTAGTCTATATTAAATTGTTCCAGCAGCAACTGTTGTATGTCTTTACCCTGAACTCTACCGCCTTGACGATGGTTTTGTAAGGTAATAACGGCTGCTTTAAATTCATTATATTGTGAAGGACAAAGAAATGGTTTTTTTCCTCTACCGGGTTGTTCATAAAGTCCTTCAAGGCCATCTCGTCTAAAACGGTTGAGCCAGTCCTGAATGGTATTGTTTGATTTCCTTAATGCTCGTGCTATTTCAGTTTGAGACCAACCTGCTTGTAAATGAGCCATCGCTAATAAGCGAAGCCGTGTTCTTGGATGTGGCTCTCTGTTCAGTAAGGCATCAAAGTCGTAGTCATACAATTCATCTGGAATAGAAGCAATCCTTGCCATTATTAAATTCCTAGTCAAATTAAGTGAAATACTGTGACCAGGTATTTTACAGATTATTTACCACGATTGGTATTATTTAGCAGGAACAGAACCTATTACCACAACAAGTCAAGATACGACAAAACAAGCCTAGCTTATCAGCCATTTATTCGCCTATTAAATAGCTTGGAAGATAAAGCCTACATACGGACACACAAGGGCTTTAAGAGTCGAGATAGAACTTCTGGTGTACCTAGTACTACTGAGCTTACAAAAGACGGTCAGCAGTGGCTGGAGGGCTTTATAAACGAATGTAGACCACACGAATTAAATACTGAGAAGGAGCTTATTTATTTAGTCAATGAGAACAAGAAAAATGCTGAGTACGAGGACACAGAAAAGACCAATCAATTTAGACATCAGTTGAAGTCTTTTAATAACTTCATTGCTCAGCACTCACTAAGCTACATCTCAGCGGATGACCAGGAAGAAATGCAGCCACACAGCTTATTCCTGAAGTATCACCGAAAGTTTCACAAAGATTTTTCCCTTGGTGGCAGGCTCTATTCCCCAATTCAAAATTTAAAGAAGGAAGAAAGGAGGACAATAAAGTTAAATGGACAGCCCACGGTTGAGCTTGATTTTAAATCGTTGCATTTACGGCTGCTATACAACAAGAGTGGTCTAAAGAGCCCTAAAGACTGCTACGAATTTGGAGAGATGCCAAGGGAAGTAGCCAAGCTTATTGCTCTTATCTGCCTAAACACAAATAACAAGACAAGAGCTCTCCAGGCACTCCACAGGAAGCTTAGAAAGCAGCTGAGCTACAAGGACATTAAGCAGGCTGTAGATATCTTCCTGAAGGCACATAGCCCACTTTCGCAGTACTTTTTCCGAGAGACTTGGGCACAATTACACTACTGGGACAGCACAATTGCCTTTAATGTGATGCGAGCTTTTCAGGAGGAAAATATACCTATCATTGGGGTGCATGACTCCTTTGTGGTCCCAGAAAAAGAAGAAGACAGGCTTAGCATGGTGATGACCAAAAGTTACAGAGAGCTTGCTCAGTTTGAGCCTGTTATTAGCAAGGAGTAAAGGGGGGCCCTGAAGAAATAGGGACTCTTATTAACTACAGGCTTGTATTGTTAGGGGGCGTTTCATCCCTCCAAGGTGTATGGAGCGGTAAAACACCGCCTACCTTTAATTATAGGGTTTGTAGCGTAAGGCCTTAATCCAGGGCCTACTTAAACATGTCTCAAGCCCCTTACTCTTTGTTTGTTTGTCCGTGTGTGTATACCTGTTTTTACGCCTTTAGCTCTCCTTACACTTCCAAGCGATTAGTCACAGAAAACCACTGGCAATTAAGCTAGATAACAAATAGATTTATTGATTAAAATACAGACAAGAAAGACAACAGAAGTACACCAAACAGTGTTGACTTTTTAGCCAGCAGCATGGTACAAAATCAGCGGAATGGGTGGTACAAAATGGAGCTAAACAAACGTTTGAATCTGGGGAAAACTTGAGTACTTACAAAGACTTAGAGAAACTGGTGCCGAAGGGGAGACTCGAACTCCCACGCCCGAAGGCACTGCCACCTGAAGACAGCGTGTCTACCAATTCCACCACTTCGGCTTGAGTATTTTTTGATGAAAAGGCATATATGGTGCCCAGAGGCGGAATCGAACCACCGACACGGGGATTTTCAATCCCCTGCTCTACCGACTGAGCTATCTGGGCGCTGACAGGGCCGCTATTAAACCGTTAGTTTGCTTTTGAGTCAAGACCTTCCAGAAAAAAAAGCAAAAAAGATGCTGTGTAATTTTTATTCAACCTTAATGGCAGCCCAATTCGCTAGGTTTTCCTGCGAATAACTCACTCGGTTTCTGACGGAGGGACAAAACCTTCCGCTTGTTCGTAGTCTTCTCCTGCAAAGTATTTATCCATTTGCTCAGTTAAATATTTGCGGGTTTCTGGGTCCATCAGATTCAGTCTTTTTTCGTTGATCAACATAGTTTGATGTTGTTGCCAGGCAGCCCAGGCCTCTTTTGAGACGTTCTCATAAAGCCATTTACCCTTTTCACCAGGGTATGGTGGCACAGCTAATCCTTCTGCTTCTTTCTTTAATTTGACGCAATATACAGTTCTTGTCATTGATTACACCTACTGAATAAATATTGTACAAACTATTTATTTATAAACTGGCGGCTAGCTTGTGAATAAGCTTTTTAACAGGCGCTGCTAACCCTACTGTAGCGGGTTGATTCAGGTTGTACCAAAGCCACTGTTCTGGCTCTAGCAATTGCTGTGTGGATTGCCGTAAAAACAGCTTAACAGGAGTTATATCTAAATGATAATGGCTAAATGTGTGCCGCAACGGATTCCAAATTTCTGGCTTCGTTAATTTCAATTGCAGGGTACTTTCTAACGACTGAACCCACTTGGCTTGCTCTGTATCTGCTTCAGGAAAACTCCACAGTCCACCCCATATCCCCACTGCCGGTCGTTTATTCAACAACACCTCACCGTGCTGATTAACAATCATAACTAAACTGGTTTGCTTAACGGGTAATTGTTTTTTTGGTTTTGGCTCAGGGTATAAATGGGCTTCGCCATGTAAATGGGACTCACACTTTTTAGCCACTGGACACAAACTGCAAGCCGGTTTACTGCGCGTACAAACTGTAGCGCCCAAATCCATCATCGCTTGAGTATAATCACCAAATCGCTGTTTAGGAGTATAATGCTCGGCTATTTCCCACAACACTTGCTGTGTTTTTGCTTGACCGGTCCAGCCAACAACACGATGAAATCGGGCCAATACCCGCTTAACATTACCATCTAATATGGCTGCTCGTTTATTAATGGCAATGGATAAAATAGCCCCCGCTGTAGAGCGGCCGATGCCAGGCAGCTCAGCTAACGCCTCAACGGTTTCAGGAAATTGACCGTTGTACTCCTCCACCACTCTTTTAGCGGCCTTATGTAAGTTTCTAGCACGGGCGTAATACCCCAAGCCCGTCCACAAATGCAACACTTCATCAATATCTGCTTTTGCCAGTTTTTTTACGGTTGGGAAGCGCTTCATAAAGCGCTCAAAATAAGGAATAACGGTGGCAACCTGGGTTTGCTGCAGCATTATTTCAGACACCCAAACCCGATAAGGGGTTTTATTTTGCTGCCAGGGCAGTTGCTTACGCCCATGCTTATCAAACCAAGTCAATACTGGCTGATTGAACTGCCTTGCTGAAATCATTAATTAAACAAACCTTTCAGTAACTCTTTTGCTCGCTCACTGCCTTTTTCACCGAGCTTCTCTTTCAATTTGTCACCCAGCTTATCATCAAGCTTTTTATCCAATTTGCGTTTAAGCTCATCTTTTACAAGTGCTTCGGCAACTTCTTTCATTCGCTCGCTATCAACACCGCATAGTCCTTCTTTTTGGCCAAATTTGCCTTTACAGCGAACCGGCCAGCGAATATTGGCATAGCGCTCATTGATTCGACAAGCTTGATCACCTAAATCACCGGTTTGACCTAAAATCGTCAGCCCTAAATGATAATCCAGCATTTGCCTTACCAGGTCTACTTCTCCGTCGCCCTCTAGTTTCATCTGATCAAGTGAGGCAATTAAGTCATTATTTTTAGCCACGCCTTGACGGATATTGAATTGCCCATGTAATGACTTAAATTGGGTATTGCTATCCCAAGTCTTTCCACCCATTTTTTCTTTACGGATTTTAGCAACCGCAGTACAAACCATCTGGTTAACATTCGTCCCAGCAAACTGTCCGTCACTCACTTTAAATTTTACTAAGCCATTTAATTGCTTAGTTAATTCACTGGCTGTTAGTCCTTTCGTGGTAATTTCACTATTGATATGGCCAATGCCTGACACTTGGTTAACATCCATTAAATTCGTTAACAACGGCTTTAATTGTACACCTTCCAGTTGATTATTGGCTTTAATCGTAGGTTGCTTACCACGTACATCAACTGTCAACTGTTGCTTAAAACCACCTTCATACAACTTGGCGGATAGATTTTTCACATTAACCAGCCCGCCGCTTGCTTCTACCATAAGCGCCACATCAGTCAGCTCCGCTTTTTTAGCAATGAGTTTTTTCAAAGTCATTTTACCGGCCAAATTCAACCCTTTTAATGTCTCAACAGGAATAACCGGTTGCTCTACTGTTGCTGATTGTGTAGCTGGAGCTGTTGCCGGCGCATTACTTGATTCTGGCTGAGTGGCAGGTGCTTTAGCAGGCTTTGTGGTTTTAGCCGGTTCTGGTGGCAAATAATGGTCAACATTAAACTGATCAATTTGTAAATCAAACTGCAATGCCTGGGTAGCAAAGTCCTTAATGGCTATCTGGCCTGTTAATTTGCTTTCATCTAAGGTCATATTCACAGCATTTAAAGTCAGCTGTTTATCAGTGCCTTTAAATTGGGTGTTTAACGCCAATTGGCTCAATGCTTTATCAGAAGCCATGGCAGGCAATTCAACTCCAACACTAGACAACCACCGCTTGATATTTAATGGCTTTAAGCTTAATTGCCCGCTCATTTGTGGTGCTGTCGCAAATTGCTTAGTTTCACTGGTCAAGGTTAAACCCAGCTCACCAAACTGTATCTGCCAGTCATTTAGCGCCATTACTTGTTGTTTTAAATCAATGTCTAAATGACCATTAATTGTCCCTTTAAGACTTTTATTATTGGTTGGTTCTCCTACCGCAGCTAGCTCCCAGTTTAAGTCTTTCATTTGATAATGCTGGCCAATAAAGTCCAATACTAATGTTGTATCAAGTCGGCTATCTAACGACAGGCGTGGCTTGCTGCTGCTATAACTAAACGACAATTTAACTGGGAATGGCTTAGCGCTAGCAATCGCCCCAGTTGTAAAGTTGATATTTCTAATTTGTTGGTTAGTACCGGCCTGCTCGTCTTTATAATCCAAAATCATATTTTTAACTTGCACACTTTCTACTGCCAACACGACTGGCTTAGCTTTCTGCACCTTTGGCTCATCAGTAGATGGTGTCTGTTGATCGGAAGGCTGGCTACCAGGTTTTTGCTTACCAGCCGTTTGTGGCTGATTGGGTATTTCCCAATTACCTTTACCATTTTTATCTTTAACTAAATTAAGATTTAAGCCCGTTAACACAACATCATTCATTTCTACCCGACTACTGAGTAAAGGCCATAATTCCAAGCCCAGTTTTGCTTCCTCTAAGGCCAGTAGTGGTTGCTGTTGACGGTCCAACATCGCAACATCATTAACAGCAAAACTCAATTGTGGAAACAGTGCCAGTTCAATATCACCGTTAATACGCATTTGAAACCCAGTTTTATCCTGGACGACTTTTTCCAACTCAGGCTTGTAATCATTTGGATTAATAATTGAGTTAATAAATACCAATGCCAGTACAACCAGCAGCAATAATACCGCAATTGTACCTAAGGTAATTTTCAGTAGCGTTTTCATTCAGTTGCCCTTATACGTTTACTTTCACGCTGCGATATAAACGGGTAAAACTATCAGCGCTTCATTATCCGCTTATTTTACTCTATTCTGGGATGTCTTGATATAAACGACAGGATAGGCGTGTTATTGTTTTACCCACTCAGCCACTTTTTCTGCAATGGCTAAAGCAGCCGTAAGGCCGGGGCTTTCGATACCAAATAAATTAACCAGACCGGGTAATTGATGGTCTGCCTCAGTTTGGATGATAAAATCATTGGCAGGCTCACCTGGGCCCTGCAGTTTTGGACGAATCCCTGCGTAGGCTGGCATTAAGTCTTGCTGATTAATCGCTGGGTAATAGCGCTTAATTGCTTCATAAAACAGCTTAGCCCTGGTCTCTGGCACACCGTAATCCACATCACCTACATACTCAACATCAGGCCCAAATCTCACCCGCCCAGATAAATCAAGTGTCGCATGAATTCCTAAACCTGTCGTATTGGTTTCAGGTGTTGGATAGATCAGATGCTTGAATGGTGCTTTCCCCTTTAAACTAAAGTAATGCCCTTTGCAGTAATGCAGCGGTGGTATATTTTCGGGTACTAGTGTCGTTATAGCTTTCGCTACCCGTTGTGCTCCAAGCCCAGCTGCATTAACCAGCCAACGGGTTTTAAATGAATAATCTTCTTGCCCTGCCGCTGCTTGGCCTGTTGCGACATGTACAATAAAGCCATCTGCTACCTGTTCAACCCCGTTTACTCGTGTGCCGAAGAGTGAAATAGCCTGTTGTTGCTCAGCCTCTGTTAGTAGCCTTAACATCAACTGATGACTATCGACAATCCCGCTTGAAGGTGACAATAAAGCGACAGAACAACTAACCGCCGGTTCTAAAGTAGCTACTGCCGACTGATCCAGCCATTGTAAATCATTGACTCCATTAGCTGTTGCTTGTATATAAATACACTGCAACTGCTGCTCTTCTTCCGGCTGACAAGCCAAAATCAATTTGCCACATTGCTGAAAAGGAATCTGATAACGCTGGCAATAGTCGTATAATAAGCTTTTTCCCCGAACACACAGCTGGGCTTTTAATGACTGGGTAGGATAATAAATGCCCGCATGAATCACTTCACTATTTCGACTGCTAATTTCCTCTCCAAAGTGAGGATGTTGCTCCACAATGACTGTCGTGTTATTGGTTTGTGCTACTTCCGCAGCAATTGCCAATCCCACTACACCTGCACCAATAATGGTGAAATCCACTTGCTCCATAATACCCCACTACTCAATCCACTATAGAAATCAACCAGTGAAGAATAGGGTAACGCAAACAGAGACCAAAAGGTTAGCAGTACAATTACTGGCGGTTACTGTTCAACCAAAGAACTGGCCTGTGCAGTACTGAGTAATGGTTGTAGATTGGCCATAGATCTCACCCACGGCTTCAGAAACTGAATTTGCTTCAGCGGCAAACGGCTTAGTTCTTTTTTTGCCTGCTCCCTATTCTCATACACACCATACAGGAGTATGTGTAAAGGCTGGCCATGCGGTTTTACAACCACATGGGTACTGGAGTACAAGAAAGGGTATTTCAGTTGCAAGTTACTAATAGTTTGAACTTCATGAGCAGCGATCAACTGAATAGTCACATAATGTCGTGGTACTTGTTTCAAACGAGCAACCGTTGCTAAATGATCCGTTTTATTTGCTAAATTTAATGCCATCAACCGAAGCCGGTCTTTCTTAGCCGTTTCTTCTAAACTTTCTCGCTTGCCCGGCACATTAAGATCATCGCACTGCCATTGGTTTTCCACTAACTCACCCGACTTACATTGCCAAGGGGAAGCAACCGCCATCCCTTTCGTCTGTTCCTGCTCAGGCTGCTCAACTGCATATAACATTGTTTCATCTTGGTTTTTATTATTCCACGGTAGCCATTGACACCCAGAAAGACAGCATATCACTAACCCGCTACCAACTGCTGCCCACCGTTTAGCCCGTAATTGCATTTGTTTTATACCTAAAGGTTTATTCTGTATAAACTTCTAATGAGGTATTTTTAGTGTAGCTATTAATTGAATTTTTACTGCATTTTTATTAACAGACTTGTTATCTAAATACACGACTCAAGTAAGGCTTACTAAAAAAATAAGCGGGCTAGTACTCTTTAAGAAGCTCTTAACTTTGGGATGCTAAACATCGAGTGACAACGACCGCAAGACAGCTGTTGCCCTGGCATGCTTGGCTCTTTATCGTAGCGGCTATCCTTAGCTACATCTGTCACCTTATACTTATGATCACAAGAAGGACAAAAACAAAATAGTTGATCGCCAGAAAGTGCTATCTCTGCTAACACAGGTGGGGGAGGTTGTTGTGTAACACCTTTGTTTTCCCCATTTACTGGAATAATTCCCTGTGTTAGTTCATAAGGAATAGGCACAACAACCGTTGATTTATCACTACTAATATCACTTAATGTCTGTAAAACCCTCAATGTCATCGCACCCGGTGAAGACGCTAGCGTTTTAGCTGCATCAGAAAATATCTGTGCAGTCACTTGATCAGCCTCTGCTCTAATTTTTTGTGCACTGGCCTCTTTGCTTGCTTCAGTCTCACGCATCATTGCACGTAATAAGTTATTGTCCATGCTGGCATCAGTTAAACGAATATCGACATCGGCAATTCCCCACTTTGTGGAAGTCTTCCGAATCACTCGTTCAATTTCTTCCGCAATAGCTGATTTATTTCCCCTTACTTCTTCAATGGTTTTAGTTCCCAATACATCAGATATCGTCGTCAATGCCAATTGTCGAATACTATGGTTATAATCTGAAACTTGTAATAATGCTTGCTGACAATCAACCACTCGGTAATGTAAAGTACCCGAGATGGTCACAGCAATATTTCCATTCAACACCACTTGCTGATTCGGTAAGTCCACCGTTTGAATACTACTCTTTGTCGTGATCACTTGTTGTAATATTGGAATACAGAATCCAAGACCCGGCTCGACTAAACCTGAATATCTACCAAGAGTAAGCTTAACACCTACCTCATCTTGATTAATAACATAAAACCCAAAAAAAGTGATTACCGATTTTTTGCTCATCAACCTATCCTTGATTACAGGGACAAACTCCTTTCATTTAAAAGTAGAGTAGCCGATGATTTGAAGTTAAAGAGTTAAAAGCAGCCTTATTACAATGGTTTTTCACCAACAATACAGGTCTCATCTTTTGCAATAAGAAGGGAAGGTGTGGAAGCATCTAGCAGCAGTCGTTTAAAGCTTTCAATTTGCACTTTGGCCCCGAGCCTTTTAGCGATAATAGTTTCTTTAAAATTAACCCGAATCATATCCCCCTCCTGGGTTTCTGTTACATCAGTTCGGATCACTTCTAATGTCTCTGTTAATGCTGAGGCCACTCTCAGTTCATCAGTAAGTTGAGGCCTAAGTTTTCGTTGTAAAACAGTACAAGTTGGATCAGAATAAATTAAAATATCTGCATCAGATTTATACAACTGCATAAGTTTATCTAATGCTTTCTGCTGGGTTAGTTCTGTTATTTTTTCCAAAAAACTGCCCACATGGTGTGACTTCACTTTTTCCTCAGATTTTAGATGTAACCGCTTTCCTTCTCCTTTTATACAAGGTTTATCCTGAAAAAATAGCTTTCCGTTCACTTTGCATTGGTAAACTGCTGCACTGACACTACCCATAGACATAAGTAACAGAATAAAAAGGGTAAAGTTATAACAGTACTTCATAATAAACCCCTATAACGCTAGAGTGTGCAGCTTATCTTAATTCACAGTAAAATATAGCGTTAATGGTTTGGGTTAACCAATGCCGTTAAAATATGATCCTGCCATTGTCCATTGATTTTCAAGTAAGACTTTGCATAACCCTCTTGCTGAAATCCCAACTTTTTCAATAATGCCTCACTACGCACATTATGAGGTAAATAGTTGGCCATTATCCGATGCATATCGAGGTGCTCAAATACATAATGAATAGCATGTTGCAATGTTTCCAGCATCAACCCCGTACCTTGATAACGAAGATCAACAGAGTACCCAAGATGACAAGCTTGAAAGGCACCGAGCACAATATTAGAAAAATTACAGCTAGCAATCATTTCATGCTCCTGTTGATCTAATACAACCAAAGGAAGCATCATCTCTTGTTGAAATAAATTAAACGAATTAGTTATTCTTTCCCGCCAACCGGCTAATGAATAAAAATCCTTATCCCGCTTGGGCTCCCATGGGGCAAAATGATCTTGGTTAGATAGATAATATTGATAAATGAGCTCAGCATGATCAGGTGTTAAGACGGTGATAACACCACGGGATATATTCATTGTTGGTATCGCATCCATACTACTTACTCTCTTACATATACAAAATATCGTTATTTAAGTAACATTTTTGCTATAACAATACAACTGATGTTTATTAACAGACCCAGTCGTCCCATTAACAATGGTCCTGTTAAATGAAAACAACTAAACTTAATATGAAAGTGCAAACCAAGGAGTTTGGACATGCCTATCACTCCTCTCAAATATCAAATCACTACTGCAACTCGGCAAGTTAACCATCTGTTTAGCTTATTAGAACAACAACTACTTGAAAATCCTGATAATCAAGAAGCCATTAGCTTGCTAGAAGATATACAAGTATTTGCTGGGTTATTAATTGAAAAAGCAGAAACCACCCTTAAAAAAGCAGGCGCACATCACCGCTCCCCAGAGCAATGTCATGAACAGGATTTAACCGCCGTAATGGAAAAATGGTAATATACTCTTCGCGAATGATTATTAGGCTTCGTTACCATCGCTAAGCACCATGGATGGTGTGAATGCAGTTTATGCATGGTGGTATGGATACCACTAATTAGAGCAATGCAGGAGCAATAAACTGCCTCTACCTCAGTCATTTAGCCTATCTAAACTCCTGAGGCTTCCTCGCTCGGGGGCCTCACCTAAAGTCCCTACACTGTGAGTATATTTTTTACATCTAAAAATGAATCATAATAGGTATAGTGTTTAATTATTAGATTAAAACGACTGAATTTACATCAATTCTTTAACCCCTAAGACCAACTACTCCCTACACTATATTCATCATAAATTATTTGCCGATCAAAAAAAGAACAAATGATTATTAAATACACAAATTCATCAGACTATGACTGGAGGCGCCCTTTTATATTACAAAGGAAGTCGTTGCTGTAGTGTTAGCTTTTGTTATATTGATCAATATAATGTAAAAAAGATTCATTATTGATACCGACAACCAAATATTTGAATTAAAGTAAGTGGGTATCTGTAAGTTAAAATTTCAATAGGTTGCTATTTATGTTTAAACGTATTGCTTCTGATGCATTAGGGTTCAGTGATATCGGTGAAATTATTGACCCTAAGGATTACGATAAAGTTGACGCTGACGATTATGTCATGCATGAGGACAATGAAAAGATATTCTTTTTAATCAAATCAAAAACAGATGAATATTGCTTTACCAATGTAGCACTTATTCACTTAGATGGCACCACTGCAATTAGTAAAAAGCGATTACTGAAGCGTTATAGTTACCATGAACATATGATCAGTGATGTTATGTTGGAAACAGCAGGTACCGTTGATTTAGATGCCGAAATCAAATTTCAGATGGGTAAAACTGCTTACTCAATTGATGTTAAAAAAAATCAAATCGAGCATCTAAAAGATTTATATAAAGCACTGTATACCATTAGTTCTATACAACGAGATAACAGCCATTACTACCGGTTTGCTGAACGAAGTGTAGAGCTTGCTTCAAATACTGTGCATCGCTCTACCAGCTCCACCACACTTGAGACCCAGTTTAAGGAAATCAATCAACATGCCTTCGACTGGCTACACCTTGCACGAGATGCCTACTGTAGAAAAGATTTCAGTGATATTTTTGAGAAATACATAAACAATTAACTTACCCTTTTAATTATTTCAGTCAAATACTCCAGGAGCTTTCTCAAGAAAGTTCCTGCTAAAGCAAGGAAATATAATTTTAGTAGTACGCTAAATAAGCATTAAGCCAATCCGTTATTTTCTTACGCCGCTTTTCTATAGAATTCATTTGTTTATTATTTATAGTCTCCATAAAATTATTAATTAATAAAATGACCAGAGTCCTACTTTTATTGGGTGGATAGAAACTAATTTTCTGATTAAGCAATTCGATGATGCTGGTTTGCTTATCTGTTTCAGTATTATTGAGAATCTTCATTAATGCACTCTGGGTTTGTATGCGTCTAGTTAAACGCTCTTCAAGCAGTCCCTTGAAAGTAGTCACCTTATTATTGATCATCAACTTTTGCTCATCAGTCAATGAGCCAACAAAAAAAGTAAACTTATCATACACATTATCAATATCGTAGTCTTCGATTCTTTCTTTAATTTCATTATTTTCTTCAGCAAAATTAGCATACATCTCTAATTTCTGACTTTCATCAAGTAAAAGCATATACTTAGCTAGCAACACATTGACTTGCTTAGCTAGCTCAAGGTAATTCTCCGCTATAAACTGATGTACCTGACCAGCCTCAAACTCCTTAACCTTAATTTCATTTAAATAAGTTTTCAGTTTCACAACACGATGTTTCTCACGTGTTAACATTTTCTCAATATCTTGCGATAAAGCTTCTTCCTGCGAAGCATTCAACGATAAAGTATCAGCAATGCGGTCAGCAAACAGTGAAGGTAAGTTACGAATGAAAAAAGATTGTAAGCTACAACTGGCTAATAAAACGATGGTAATAGTAACTATAACCTTATAAGAAATATGTTGTAATCTACATAAGTTTTTCATAATTTTGAAATATATACATATACTTTAGACTATCAACAATATACCATGCATTATCTACAGCTAGTTAGATTAGCATATAAACTAATAGCCAATTAACGTTCCACTGGAAGCGGACCCTTTACTAAATCAGAATTTTTTAAACCTCTTTTTTCATAATACTTCTAACTCTAGCTTTGACTGATGCAGCCTCATCCTTCATTGCCATTTCAAAAAGCTGCTTAACTTCAGCCATATATACTGGATCACTGCTGTCCCACATTTACAGCATCCTCATTTGCTTATGATCATCTGTATTATTCGGTGGTGAGGGTGTAAATAATGCTTTAAGCTCTCTACGCTCAAACAAAGTGAGTTGCATGAGTCGAGCTATTTGAGTGATCGATAGTGTTATTCCATGAGAAAATTTTAGATAAGCGACGAGCAAATAAGCACACATGGCTACCCATATCTGGGTTAACACGGCATTTTTAGAGGTACCGACAAACGATTTTATCTTTAGGTTTTGCTTTATCCACTTAAAAAATAGCTCTATTTTCCAGCGTTCTTTGTAAATAGCTGCAATGGTGCTGGCTGCGAGCTTACTATTATTAGTTAAAAAGTAATATTGGTTGCCAGTCTCTGGGCATTTAAAACCGATACGACGTAAATGACCTTTATAAACAGCCCCTTGTTGGCTAGTCAACTGAATGTGCTGATCAGAAGTGACTGTACTGCTATTGTCGGTAGGCTGGCGCTTTAGTACACGGTATTTGGCTTGCTTTTTTAGTCGGGTTACAAAGAAGATTCCTTGCTCATTTAAAGTATTAAACCAGCGATAATCAGTGTAGCCACGGTCTACAGCAAGAATACTCCCCTTGGGGAGATCAAGGCTGCGTGCTATCTGTATTTCATGACATTTCCCTTCAGTAATACTCATAAATGCAGGCAAGTAGCCATTATGATCAAACCCAACATGTAACTTGATAGCACCTTTACTTTTTCGAAAATCTGCCCAAGGAAACATGGATAAACACAAGTCGATCACTGATGCATCAAGAGAATACAATGGATTTTTAAAACGAAACTTATGCCCTGGCCGATGATGATGACATTTATTTAATAGCTTATAAAACAAGGCTTCATAAAGCGTAGCGGGTTGCTGTTCATTGACACGGGCCAAACTACTTCTGGTGATATTTCCAATACCATGGTGATAGCGTTTATGCTGCTGAATCGATAGGTGATCAATGATGTCACGCAAACTATTGCGACCTGAGAGTTGACCAAATAATAGCGCAACAAACTGCCCCCACCGAGTCATTTTACGTAGCCGTTGACCCGTATGATGCTGATTGGCTAGTGATTCAAACTCATGTCTAGAAAGCAACTGAAGTATTTGGTGCAAGATTGTGTTACGATGAGCCAAGGCTTAAATCCTCTGGTTTTGCAGTGTTTGGTTGCACTCTCATTGTAACAACTTATGGGGACTTAAGCCTTTTTTGTTTCAATCTTATGGGACAGCAGTGATACTGGATACTGTTTAGCTAAGATATAAAAGCCATTATATCCCCATGCACGTATAAATTTATTCTTATCAGTAAGTGTTTCTCTTAAAAACTGTTCTACTTTCTTACACTCTACTTTAGCAATAGGCATAAAAGGAAGTGATTGGAGTATATGCAGTTTGGACTCCCAGTTGGCTAATTTTTTTAAGTAACCATAAATACACTTTATTTGCTTTTTCTGCAAGCAATGTCCCTCTTCTAAATAGGCTTTCAGTAACCAAGTAGCGCCCTTTTGGAAGTCAGGGTAGTTAATTAATTCAATAATAGAGTCAGCAAAGTCTATCTCAATGTAGTGCGTGTCATAAATTATTGAAATAATAGCTTTAGACTTTCCATCCCAGGCAGCTAATTCTTTTCTAATATCCATAATATCGATCAGTTTTTAAGATTTTAAAGTACAACATTTGATAATATTGTACTTGATGTTATCAGTTTTTATAGAAGCAATAGATACACCAAAACTCTTAATATTTGAAAGTGTTTTATTATGATGTAGACGAATTTTTTCAGCTGTTGCATGTTCTTTATCATGGGTGGTATGAGCATCCGCCACTAATTGTATAGAGTAGCCTAATGCGGCAGCTCTCCTAACAGTGGTATCCACACAGAATTCCGTCGCATAACCACAAATGACTAAATCAGTAATAGAATAACTTTTCAAAATACTATCAAGCTCAGTTCTTAAAAACGAATCAGGTGTTGTCTTTCTGACAAGTACGTCTGTATCATGCACAACTAAATCTGACTGGAGTTGCCATCCCTCAGAACCATAAGTAATGATGCTATCCTCTTGCTCATGCTGAATAAAAATAACCGGAACACCTAAACTTCTCGCCTGCTCAGCCAATAAGTTAATATTACTAATAACACTGTCCACAGCAAATGGTGGTGGATTACTTTCAAATAAAACACGTTGTACATCAATGACTAACAATGCAGACTTCATTTTTTCCTCAGCAAAAATTATTTTTCAGTACTCAAAGTTATTGTGCATTCGGTCCTAAATGCTCAGCGATTAGTTGCCTAGATCCATTATGATAAACGATTGTTGAGGTACCACGCCCATTACCAGGTTCTGGTACATTTACATCACTCGATATTTTACCAGAGTTCTGCTTCCAGATTATATGTCGATTTTATTCCATGCTTAGCATAAAATGCTACATGATTTATAGCTTCTTCTTCAGAATATACTGCTACTAAAATACCACCACGCTTAATTCTCTGTTTAGCAGTTTGAAGAGAATCCACAAATTCATCTTGTACAAAATTAAGAACATCTTTTACTCTACCACTAATACCGATAGTTCTAATAATATATTGCATGCCTTCAGGGGCAAAGGTATACATATTAATATTACTCAAAATGTAATAATTTTACCTAATTATCACTATACCTAAGCCATTAACTGCTGTATATTTGAACAGCATGGAAACTTAATTGAGAAGGTATAAATAATGGCTATCAACAAAGTTCAATTTCAAAAAGGCCTGAGTTTAAACGAGTTTCTCAAACAATATGGTACAGAAGAACAATGCTTTAATACCTTATACAAATTGCGATGGCCAGAAGGTTTTCAGTGCCCCAATTGTGGATACGACAAATGCTGTCAACTCACTACTAGAAAGCTTCAGCAGTGCTATAAATGTCACCAGCAAACATCTGTAACTGCAGGTACTATCTTTGAATCAACCAAATTACCATTAAAGACTTGGTTCCAAGGGATGTATTTGATCTCCCAAGACAAAAAAGGTATATCAGCCATAGAATTACATCGCCATTTAGGTATTTCCTATCAAGCTGCCTGGAGAATGAAACATAAGCTCATGAAAGTGATGCAAGAAAGAGAAGGCACCAAGCAATTGTCGGGTTTTATTGAAATTGATGATGCCTATCTTGGTGGCGAGCGTACAGGTTGCAAAAGAGGTAGGGGAGCAGATGGGAAAATACCTTTTGTAGCAGCCGTAGAAACAACAAAACAAGGTCAACCGACACGAATTAAACTGAGCATTTTAAAAGGGTTTAATAAAGAAGAGATAACGGCTTGGAGTAGGCAGAATTTGGCCAAGGGCAGTACCGTAATCTCCGATGGACTGGCCTGTTTTAATGGTGTCATAGAAGCAGGTTGTCTTCATGATAAAATTGTATGCGGTGGTGGTCGTGCATCAGTAGAGGAACCTGAATTTTATTGGGTTAACACCATCCTTGGAAACTTAAAAAGTGCTTTACGTAGCACTTATCATGCTATTCGCGCTAAATATGCACAACGTTATCTTGCTGAATTTCAGTATCGATTTAATCGAAGATTTAGCTTAGTAGAATTTATTCCTAGGCTAGCATTTGTAGCACTGAGAACACCTCCACTACCAGGTAAGCTACTAAATATAGCTTAGGTATGATGATAATTAGGTAATTTTAACACATTATTCAACTTGCTTTGTATTATCTATCAACAGTTATTCGTTTAAACCGCTTTAGTTTAGTCATACTTTGAGAAAAGAGTGTTCCTGGCTTGACACATTGAATACGCATAGGGGGGCGAAATTTTTCTAACCTGACTATTGTTTTATATTCCATTGACAGCGATGCAAGCTGGTCATTAATTTTGTTGGCAATACTATCTTGTTGCTCTGGGCCGTCATATTCCAAATTCATAACTAGCTCAGATGCCATTTCATCAGCGGTATCCATAATTTCTAGTACAAACTTATCGCTATAGCCAGCACTAGTCACCGCTTTGTTTATTTGGTCAGGATAAAGATTGGCAGCTCCATAACAAAAAGCATCATCTTGACGACCTTTAATTCTACTCACCAGGGGTAAACTACTTCCACATTCACATTGCTTGCTTGTTTTTTGTATAATATCCCCCATCACATACCGTATAATTGGAGTGCTCTTACGCCATAGATTTGTCACTACCATTATACCAACTTCACCATCATCCACTGGCTGCATGGTCTCAGGATCAACTACTTCTAACAACAGTTCAGGAGCACACCAATGGGTATACCCTGTCGTTCGACTATATGAACACTCAATTGAGCCTATTGCAATCTCTCCACAACCATAAATATCGTAAATTTTGGTATGAAATGCTGCCTCCATTTTTGTGCGGAAAGCTTCTGTAAAAGGTTCACCACCAATAACTATTCGCTTAAGATCTAAGTCAGCAAAATCCAGTTCTTCTTTTAATTGATCATAGAAATAAGATAGAAAAGAGGGATAAGTAATTATATCAGCTGGTTTTAAAATCTGTAACTTTTCTTTATGCCAGTGCATTGGCATCCGCACATCAGCCCTCACCGTTGGTGCCAGCTGTTCACTACCATTTTGGATAAAAAAGCTAGATGGCCACGGCCCTGTAGGGAATAAACAATATATTGGTCGATTACCTCTACCATTATTAGTATAAGGAGAACCTATACCAGCAATACTTAACATCTGAGCAACATGGCCATAAATATGAGGAATCTCCTTTTCAGCTACCGGAATTAATTTTGGCTTACCAGTGGATCCAGAGGTTTCTAAATAAGTTGCAACATCATTTAAAGATAACGAACAAAAGCCAGGAAATTTATCTTGACTTAATTGTTTAGAATCAATAATAGGAAGTAAACTAAGCTGCTCAAGTGATGTGAGTTGAGAGGGGTGTATGCCACTATCATCTAATAGCTTACGATAAGTAATGTTATTGCTATAGTGAAATTCTACTATATTTTTTAACTTAGCTAACTGCAGTCCAGGAATATCTCTAGCCGTTAACCCAAAGTATGTATGAATAAACTTATTATTCATAACAGAAAATTCCTTTTATATATCAATATTAATAGTCAAGTATCTATCAGCCCTTAAAAAGCAACTGATAGGTATATTTGAGTTCTTTAGTTCAATGCATCCTTTAAACAAAATATATACTATGACTTGATAAATACTAAGTAGCCTTAGAATGCATTTCCAGGTTTAACTCTATTACCCACTGTAAACTCTGCAGCACCCACTTCTTTCAATGAGAATTGAATAGGTATATTTCGTGAGGCTGCACGACAGTAATCAGGCATTAACCGTATAAACGTTGCTTCTGGTGGCATTGATTTATCTAACACCACAATAAAGTCATCCTTTTGGGTGCAGCCCGTACTAGTTACAACAATAGTAACAGCCTTCTCAGTCACTTGTAGCCCATGTAAAGTTTCAATGGCTGGTTTATATTGGTTAGTAAGCTCATTATCAACCTCTTCCATTGCTGTCGTTGCAGAAGCAAGAAACAAAGCAAATAAGCAAGTAGTTGCTTTTAATACGGTTCTATTTAATACAGCGCTAAATTTATTTATTAACATATCTACTATGTCTCCCTGACTGATAAATTGTTTAACATTTAACCTTTTATGAGCTTAAAAGGTTAGAACAATTTAAATCACAGGAAGTTTACAGGCAAGCTGTATAAAATTTATAATGAAAGCAAAGCTTCAAATCCTTTAGCTGTCATTGATGGCTCAAACTCGATAACCTCAAAGTTTGCAACATCAGCCTGATAAAAAGGATCTTCTTTAACAATGGCATCAACAATCTCACGCTCAACACTCTTTATAAGAATAACACCGCCGCTACGAGGTTTCTTTCTTCCAGATGCAATAAAATAACCATTTTCGTAATACTTTTTAATATATTCAATATGAGCATCAAGGTGTTTATCAACTTCTGCTAAATCAACTTTGTAGGTTAAAGATACAATGAACATTATTCAGCTTTACCCTCTATAATTGCTTTGAAAGCTTCTTCCAGATTTAATCTAACATCTTCAATCCATTCAATAACTTCTTCTGGAGTTTCTGATTGCATTGTAATGTTGTGGATCAATAACAATGTTGACTTCATCTTTTCAAGGTTTCTAACAGACTCCCAGCTCATCCCTTCATCAATATGAAATAATAATTTGTCTGAGTTAAGAAAACCAAAGTTTTCTACTACTGCTTCTCTTAAATTAATCCAAGCACCTTGAAGATCAGAAATGGCAGTTTTTTCATATCCAGTTGGCTCAATATCAAAACTCATAATACTTATCTATTTATATTGTCTAGATGATTATTTAATCATCAATGAAAATTTGAGCAAAACGACCTGGCTCCCATCCAACTATATCAGAAACCTGACCATCACCTACTTCAACGATTCTTTCTTTACCCTCTTTAGTTTTAATTAGGTCAATAGAAAAGAATCGTGATGTTATTCGGCTTGCACATTCTATCACTATTTCAGGTATAGGCTTATTAGCTTCTGGTGCAAAGGCTTTACTATCAAGAACAAAATACCTTACTTCGGTATCTGGTAAAAAGTTTTCAATTTTTCGAATACAAAAGCCACCTTCAATCTTGCCACGGTATTTTTGCATTTCATGAATAACTGTTACAGCCTGTGCTGGCTCAGTGATTATTGAACCAATAGATGTTTTAAGTGACTTCACATAATCTTTAATAAAGTAACTTTCCCAACCAATATTCTTCAATTCTAGCTCAAGATTACAATCTTTAGGCAAAATAATAGTCTCTGGCGTTAAGTCAGAAATTAGTTCATACCAATTAGGTAGATAGTGTAAAGCTAAATAAGAGTCAGTATCTGTAACTAGCTTTCCTCCACTATTTATAACTGATGCCCACAAGTTTTGATACTCTTGTTCATTTAACATCCAGCCACGATAGATAACATCATTAGATACTGCTGGCGTTATTCTTGAGGATGGGCTTAATTGGTCTAAATTAATCGTTGAACACTGAATACCTTCATTATCAAAAGCTTCAGCCTGAGCTTGATACATTTCATCGGGCTTAGAAGGACTGAAGTAGTCACTGGGGAATAGAATATACACTTAGATTACCTTGATTAGATAGTGTCATATGCCTTTTTCAACTGTTTTCTAACATCCGAAGATAATGACCGTGCTATCGGATACCCAAGTATTCTAATAGGGTTAAGGTAATGCTTCCAAACAGGTTTCGCATACCATTTTTCCATACGTTTTCTTAGATATTCCTCATTATACCCCCAATCAGGCATAATCATCCAAAACATACATGGAATGATCAGAAAGGAATCAACTGCAAAAGAACCACAGACATCCCGAATAATTATTTTATTAACACTATCCCAGTCAGGATATTGTTCTTTAATTTTCCTTGCATAGTTAGGGTAATCATCTGCTTCAAGGCCAATTTCGGTCCAAGCATATGAGATTACATCCCAGATTATGAAGTGTCCCATTATTTATATCGTTTACTCAGTCTATCTCTACATTAATTTGACATAAAAATAATTTTTAACCACTTAACTAAACTGAATAATTTTTCTAAAAAGAAGCATAAAACCTAAAAATCTTGAGTTTTAAAACATACTTCTATTAGTATTCTTAAAAAAACCTTACCATTTTTTACTTCACAAATAGCCTTAGTTTCATATCTTCACGCTACCGCCCTTGGACTACTCCAATCTAATACCTCCACATACTCCTATTCCTCATCTATTTTTCACTTACTCTTTATTTCTTCACATTCAATACCAACAAACAACACCATAAGCCAGATATATGAAGTAACAGGGTGTTCTGAAGCTAACCATGGATGCCTTTTTAACCTTTGATGGTACAAGGATAGGCCTTCAAGGAGGCTGTCGCAAAACTACTGCGCTTGCAAATACCGCGTTAAAAACCGGCTCAAAATGCTCATTTATTAGCTCTTTTTCGCCGATTTTTGCCTTGTCTTTACTGCGCTCCTGACTTTTTGTGACCTCCTCCAAAGGTAGTGGAAGAATACCCTGTTATTCCGTGAATACCTTTTATACTATGCCCCTATCTATATCTCTCATCCTTTCTATCCCTATACATTTGATGTCGTTCAGTTTACTTGCAACAAATCTAAACTGTTATATCACTCACATCAAATCAATCAGTATAAATTTTGTTCTGAATAAGTAATACACCACTTGTAAATACGACCATTGTCGGTCTTGAAATACGACGGTTTATCACTTGTTTATTTTTCTGATATCAATAATTCATTTTTTAGTTGCGACATAAATGTCGCTTTGTTATAAAAAGCACATCGATGATGTAAGTCAGCGATTGCTGGAAGTACAGGTTTAGCTGAGTGCTCTGCACTGTGGTTAGCGTTGCGCTAACCGAGGGGAATAGTCCTCCAACTTTCAAGCACAATGACGACTGTTTCAGCCCCACTTCGACGGTAGTACCCCTATTTGTCGTTGCGGTCTGGAACAACCACGCCGATCGGGGTTCCGCACGACAAATAGGGGTACTACCGTCGGTGGGATCAGTGAGTCGTCAATGTTCCAGGTTTAGTAGTAAACCCTTCCAGAATAGGGGTTAGGCTCTCTTAATTTTAAGGGAGCGCTTTCCCAACTCTTCCTAAAAATTTCCAATACCCAATGCGAGAGGCTTTTAGGGGAGGCCGTCAAACGATGAAATCCCATGAGCTTATGAGCTATGGGATGAAGAGAGAAGACAACAAACCATAAAAGTCTCTCGCGAAGGGTAAAAATAATGACTAGGGGATGATTTGTGCCACTCATATTGACGCTCGATCAACTACATCGAGCATTGCAGGTAAGCGACCCTCAGCTTGTACAACTCATTGTTCAACTTTCCCAGCAAATCGAAACACCGCAAAAGCCTACCCGCCAAGGTGCCGATAGCTTTGACTCATTTATTGCTGAAATTTCCACCAGTACTTTTCGCAAAAAACCAAAAGAAGAACAATGGTCATTACGGGTAGAACGCATTAAAGCGTTAGAAGCAGCTGATGCCGAAGTGCCATTAACTGAATGCTTAAAACTCCACCAGATTTTATTTGCCCTTTATGAAAAAAATGATGCATTCAGTCGGTGGTGTTTACTTTCAGTTATTCCAAAAATCGAGCTAACTTATGGACCCTGGCGGGCATTAAAAGCCATTTTTAAACAAGCTGAAGCTGACAACGACACTCTCATTTACGGTGCATTGGCAGCCCGCTTTGATCAAGCATTGGCCGATGGCGATTTTCAAATCAGTCGTAATACCCTAGTGTACTTAACCCGTCGTGCTTGGCGTTACTTACGCCGTCTGGGTGAAAGTCTACCTGCCTGCTACCCTGATACCGCATGTGATGTATTAGCCCATTATACCGATGATGCAAACTGGTCACGTACCTGGATAGCCAATCATATTTTTTATCACGAAAATGGCCAATATAATCGCAACCGTTTTACCTTCCGGGGTCGCCCCAGTACCTTACTTAAATACCGAGCCTTTGCCGACAGTTGGCGACTAACCCCCAGGCCATTATTTGCCTTATTAGAACAAGCCCAGTCAGAACAAGTCCGGCGCTATGCCACCACAGCCTTAAAGACTGATTTTCGTGCCAGTTTACGCGAAGTTGAGCCACAATGGATTAGCCGCTTAGTAGGAAACGAAAGTGCAACCATTGACGAATTTGTTATTTGGGTATTGGATAATGTCCCTCGTTTTGAACAAGCCGCCTTTAAAGAATTAGGCTTACACAACACCGTATTAGCATTGTTTAACTCCCCTTCAGATAATGCCCGTATTTACGCCGCTACTTATGCGCGTACCCATGCAAGAGACCTATCAATTACTGCATTAATCCGATTAATTGATAACAGTAATGAAACTGTTCGGCAGATGGCGTTTGACTTAATTCAGACCCACGAACCACGCAATGGCATTGGTTTGGAAAACTGGGGAGCGATATTAGAAACCTATTATGGTTGTCAATTTGCTACCGATGCATTACTTAAGTATTTTTCCAAACGGGAACTCACGCCCGCCTGGTATAGCCAACGCTTGCTTAAACCCGCCTCTAATGGTTTTGATTTCGCGGTTAAATACCTTACTCAACATCATTCCAATAAAACCTTGGAGGCGAGTTACTTTTGTGAGTTACTAGAAAAATTAGATTATCAACAAAGTCGGGCGCGAAAAACCATTCGCTTTGCTTGTGAAGCATTAACGGATTTTGATCTTAATACCCTTGCCAGTGATTTTCTCAAAAAACTGCTCATCAACCCCGACACTCAGCGTTATATCGAAAGATGGGTAGACCAAGGGTTATTAACTCCTCAATCACTGGAATTGGAGTTTTTAAAAACCATCGTTTATCACCCCAGTTGGGAACAAGACAGTTGGCTAGCAGAAATTAAACACAACCAACCCTGGGCTGAAGATTTAGTTTATACGACTGATTTGGCCGAAACCATTTTTGAGTGGCTGGCAGATATACGTCACTTTACTCCAGAGCAATTAAGTTTTAGTTGGTTGATGACATTAGTTGAACGTAGCGAACCGCTTTATCACGACTTTGCTGTAGATGTTATGAACCGGGCCTTTTTACCAGCTGATTTTGCGCCTGAAACAGAAGGTCAACCTGCATCAAAAGAAGCCGCCTGTACTGACACTGAAATTAACGTGGATTTTGGCGGCGATAGTTTTTTATTTACTGGCAAACTCGCCAAAATGACTCGAAAAGAAGCCACAAATAAAGTGACTGTCGCTGGCGGTAGCAATGCTTCAGGTGTAACGAAAAATCTGAACTGGCTGGTGATTGGCGATGAAGGCTCCCCGCTTTATGGAGAAGGGCGCAAAGGTTCCAAGCAAGTTAAAGCAGAATCATTAATTACTGAAGGTGCCGAATTAAAAATTATTTCCGAAACTGCTTTTCTACAAATGCTGTCAGGTGAACAACGGGAGTTTTCTGACGATGCCATTGAGGCAGGTTGTCATCGTTTGTGGGAAATGATCACCACCCCAAGCAAAGAAGATGCCCCACTCACTTTATTTGCACTGTCGTATATTCGCCATCACCACCCAGATATTTGTTTACAAGAAACTGATCGGCCCGTAGACCCAGGCGCAGAAATTCCTGCTGATTTTCTAAGCTTTGAACGTGTTAAACCGCTATTTAATGACAGCCGTGGCAATATCCGTGCTTTTGCATTAGAACTGGCCCACTGGGAATTTGCTCGCTGGCAGCCGCCTATTGAGCATATTGTGACGTTAAGCGAATCCAATTATAAATCAGTACGGAATTTTATAACCAAAGCCTTAACTGCTGATAACAACCAAGAACATAAACGTTATCGCATCGACCCAGATATACTCACTCCAGAAGCCGTCTATAGCTTTTGCGAATCGGCAGATAAATCCGCACGGGAGTTGGGTATGGTGTTAATTGGAAAACATCCCCGTTTACAACTGCCTCAAGAATTATTCCGGCTTACCGAAAGCCCTGATCGAGCTGTGCGCGGTTTTGTGATTCAACGTTTCTGGCATTGGTATCGTGACCGAGGCATTACCCCTGGCTGGAAGCCACAACTGTCGTCTGTTGCTACGCTTGGGGCAAAGGCCAAACAGCAAGCAGAAGCGGCTCAACAAAATTTAGGTGATGGTGCACCTACTAAACCAACTGCATTACCAGCCAGTCATGACAGCTTAGAACAATTCTTGCGCCGAATTTTATTTGAAATTGCCCCAGGCCGATTAGCCAAAAATGGTGCTTCAAACAAAGGATCAAAAACAGCAAATCAAAAAGCTAAGGGAGAAGTTATTAATAAATTAAAGCCACTCCCCACTCGCAAAGCTAAGTTGAACTTAATTGAAACTCTACGGGATATTGCCGTGGCTGATGTCGAATTTGCTCGCTACGTTCTGCCTTTATTGCAGGAATTTAAAGGTTCTCGCGGCAAAAGTGAGCATGCTGCCAGCTTAGTGGCAGTTACTCGCATTATTACCAAACATCCTGAACTGTCAGCACAAACCAGTCAGAGTCGCGAATTATTAAAGGGCGGCCAATTGGCCAATGCTTAAAGGGGAATACCAATGAGTGAATTAATAGAAAAATATCTCCCCTACTGTGGTGTCATTAAAGCGTTAGGGGCCAGTGAAAATACCGTTTATTTTATAACTGAGCACCCCGAAAAGCAGCTCACCCCCTGCTATCAACTCAATTTAGAAACCCTGGCGCTCAGCGAAACCCTGCTAGAAAATAATGCCAGTGCACTTTTAGTACTTAACGATAAAGTTTGGCTTGGTGATATTACTGGCAATATTTTCTGCAATGGTAAACGTATTACCCAGTTAAATAACCAAGTCACTAAAAATACTGAAAAAACACCAAACCCAATTAAAGCCTTGGTGACATTAAACCAGCAGCGACTCGGGGTTTTAATTGACAACCAAATTGTTATTGTCGACCAAACTAAAGGCACCCAGTTACAAACCCTAGAGCTATATTCTGAGAAATCTTCTGGGCTATCTTCTGGACTGCCTCCTAAAGTATCTCCTGAAATATCAGAAACCGGAACCGCTATCGCGACTGATGCCAGTGGTCAATGGTTAGTGGCAGGCACGAGTAAAGGCAACGTTTTCGTTTTTGAAAACGAAGCGGAAGACCAGTCAGCATTTAAGCTGAGCGAGTCGGCGAAGCTTCACGAAGGTGCTATTACCTCGTTAGCTTTTGACCCAACTGAGCTGCGGTTTTTATCAGCTGGTAACGACAACAAACTGCTACTGACTCATGCACGGGGCAAGCTGGAAGCAGAAGACCGTGACCGGGGGGCTGGCCATGCAGCACCCATCACTGCCATTGTGCAAACAGCCGGCGAGCGCTTCATTACAGGCTCTCAGGATAAAACCTGCAAAAGCTGGCTACGCGCCGGTGCTACGCGCCCATCGACTTTTAGTGAAGGTATAGGCACCGTTTCAGGCTTAGTCATTGCGCATATTCATAACCGCCCCCACTTGGTAGCAGCCAGTGGTGGGCGTTTTTCCGTTATTGCACTGGATGCGGCTGGCAAGTTCAGCCAACTTACCCACCGCCTCTACGACACATATATACTGGCCAAAAGCGAGCTAGCCAGCCATCAAGTCACTCATCGACAAACGGCTATTGAGCGCTTAACCCGTTATGGTGATAAAGCCTCACTGCAACTGTTGGATAAGCAAATCCACCAAGACCGGGACTTTGCATTACGCCAACTGATTGTCGAGCGCATTGCCACTATTCAACACCCAGATACCCAACGGTTATTAGAATCCTACTTAAATCACAAGGATGAAGCCGTTAGAACTTTTGCCTTTACCAAACTACGCGAACGATTCACCACTGATGAAACACTTCGCCCAATGGCTTTAGCCCTTAAAACCGGCCAAGTGGATGTGGGTAAGCTCGCGGTAAATGCACTAGCAGAAGTAGCGGCGGACGATGACCGAGCAATGATGCGCTTAATCAGTGCATTAGATGTCAAAGCCTATGCAGTGCGAATGTTGGCTCTCGCTCGTCTAGAAGTCGTTAATCCAGATGCCAATATTGTTGCCCTTGGTGCAAGTCAGGCGGATATTCGTCGGGCATCGCTGGTTAGGCTATTTCAACGGAATTTACTGGAGCAACCTCGGGTTATATCCACCCTCCGCCGACGCTTGGATGACGACGACAACGAAGTGCGCCAAACCGCCTTTTTAGTTAGTTTATTCAGTCGCCCAGCGCTGGCCAAAGCCATTCGCGAGCGAGATAAAAACCTCCACCGGCTGCTGTTTGATATTGAGCAGTTTTCCTTTGAGACTGATGTTACTGAGGGGCCTAAGGGATCAAAAGACACTACGGCCAGCCAACAAACAGCGAAAGAGCCCCCCAAAGTCCGCAAAACCAAACTGGCTCTGGAAGCAACGGATTATGCACCTTTGTTACAAGCCACAGCGAGCTTGTCACTGGATAGCTGCTTACTCGGTGCTCACTGCTTAGCCTTGCTCAATGACCCACGGGCGTTTGGCTTATTACTGCAACTCAGCCGTGAACAAGATAAAAGTGCTCGGGTTATGGTTTGCCATGGATTGGCTAATTTGAATGACCCACGGGCTGACCAGCGGCTACAAACGCTTCTGAATGACTCTGCAATTGAAGTCAGAGATGCTGCCTTTTCTGCACTGTCTGTCATTCACGAAAAACAACCTGTTACAGCCGCACAGCTCGGCTTAATCAGCCATCATGAAGATGTTCGCCGCCGGGCTTTACAAGCCCTGGTAAGGGTAGCGAAAAAAGAGGGCATTGCAGACACCCACCAAGTACTCTTCCAACGTGCAATTAATGATGGTAACCCTAGTGTCCGTAGTGAGGCTTTCAAAGCAGTACTCAATCTACCAGTGGGTGATAGCCATGAAGCAGCATTACGATTTGCCTTACAAAGTACCCATGCGGATATTCGCCGGGAAGTGCAAACCGAGCTAATAGCCGAAGCCAGCCACCACTGGGCTTGGTCTTTGCTACTGGAGTTACTGAATGACCCAGATAAAACTATTCGTGATGAAACCTTAGCCTTTGCCCTGAAGAAAACCAAAGGCCGCGACTACGCCCCACTGGCCGCAGCACTAAAAAGCCCTTATCGGGATACACGCTTAACAGCCATTAGTGAGCTCAACAAAAAGCCTGGTGAGCAAGCCCAACAGCTACTGGTTGAAGCCATCAATGACAGTGAACGGGACGTTCGCAAACAGGTTATTCAAGCCTTAGTCGATGCCCAAGCCACCAAAGCACTTCAACAGGCAATGGCCAGCGAATACCAGGATGTGGTATTACAAGCTGCTAGTGCCTGTGCGCGCTTGGGTGATGAGGCTGCACTGGCGCCATTATTAACCCTGGTAACCCAAACAAAACCGGATAACAAAGAGGATGCCAAACGCTGGCAAACTACGGTTGAATCTGCATTGGCAGGTTTAGCCCTGTTGGAGTCACCTGCCTGTGTAAGCACCATTACACCGCTGCTGGAAAGTGACATCAGCTCGATTCGCCGGGCTGCAGCTAAAGCCCTGGTCTGGTGTTGTGATAGCAGTCAACAAGCCACTCTAGAAAAAGCACTGCACCATCAGGATAACGAGGTCAAACTAGCAGCCGCCCAGGGCCTGGCCTTATTAGGCAGCGAGTCTGGTATGCCTGGTGATAATAGTCTAGCTATGCAACTAGCTTTAGAGCAAAGCCAAACCCAGGCAGAAAAAGTCCTTTGTGTGAGTGCATTAATGGCTTTTGGTGAGGCATTTGCTGACAGGCTGAGTTTTTACCTGGATGACAGTGATCAACTCGTCCGTATAGCTGCCTTAATGATGCATTTGCTGCCCAGTTATAAAGGGCAACCAGGACAAAGCCATGATACTTTCGCTACCCCTTTGTTGGCCATGCTATCGGCTGAAACCCCAATACTACGGTTAATTGCAGCCCAGGCCATTGAGCGCTTACACGATAAGCCCTCCTATGCTGAGTTACTCAACGCTGTGTTTAACAACCAGTCTGGTGAGCCATGGCAAATCCGTGCTGAAACCATTGATCTATTTGCTGAGCTGGTGGTATTCGGCAGCAGCCGTCTACGCAGCAAAACCCTCCAGCTATTGGAATACTTATTTGCTAATAAGCAGGATGCTTGGGATCAAGCCTGGCAGCACCATACCCAGCGCTATAAAACTGAAATCAATGAGCTAAAAGCAGCTACCAAGAAACACAAACTGGCTAAAACCAAAGTGGATCAAGCTGAGTTGGAGCAAGTGGCCTTTGGCACCTACTGCGGCTTAGTTCGCGAGCAAGGCAATACCCCAGGGCGACGCAAGGTGCGCCATGCTGATAGTTCGATCATCACCGTACGTCAGTCAGCCTTAGCCTTGCTAGCCAATATGGTCAAGCGTAACAACGATTTATTAGGTGCTGCAGAATCTGTATTTATGCAGGCCTTGGGTGACCCCAACCAAACTGTGCGGCTTTACGCTCTTGAGCAGCTACAAACATTGGGAACCGATACCACCCTACTAGCGAATGAGTGTCTGGAAACCGGTCATAACGACCTGGGGGTGAAAGCCCTGGAAATGCTGACTGAAGGCGAAAGTCTGAAGCAAGGCCAAGTCATTTTGCAACAAGCGATGGTCAGTCGTACCGATAACCTAGCGCTGGAAGCCGCTAAATTATTACTAAAAAAAGCTAAGCCAGTGACAGTGGCCAAAGCCGCTCTGGATGCAGCTGATAAAACCGTCAGGCTAAGAGGCATTGATTGGTTAGTTGAAGATTACGATAACCCCAAAGCTCAGGCACTGCTGCATAAAGCTCTTAACTCTCGCCATCAGGAAGTGCGAGAAAACAGCACTTACGCCTTAGCCGTTAAGAAAGATCCAAAGGCATTTGATGCGCTGGTTACACTGCTGAATAGCCTGCTGCTGAACCACACTGGCAAAGGGTTTAGCCGTGAGCAGAACCGAGGAATTCAGGCACTGGTTAAGTTGGGAGAGCCCAAAGGAGCCAATGCTCTGCTCGACTTGGTGGATAAACTGGAACAGCTAGGCAAAACCTCAGCAGAACAGCTCAATAGTTTATTTAATGCAGCGGGTGGTTTTCGTAATCCAGCAGTTGCCCCAAGGCTGTTAGCCATGATGGATAACACTTCATTACGCCAAGGCGCATTCAACGCATTGCTAATCATCAGCGGCTATGACCAGCCGATTGAAGACCCGGAAGATGACAAGGTTGATAAAAGCTGGCTTGAACAACAGCACCCCCGCCATGATCAGCTATTGCAACAGTTGTTAGACCGTTGCTTAGCGCTGGGAGAAACCAAGCTCATTTTACGGCTGTTAGAGGGCGCCCGCTGGTCACCATCTGATGCGGTTAATGACTCTCTCGCCACCCTAACCCGTCATGCTAATGATGATATTCGTCAGCTAAGTGTTTTTAGCCTGGGCTGGCGGATTCGCAAACGCAGTGGTCCAAGCACAGCCGTGGTCAGTGCACTAGCCAATCAAGACCCAATTACTCAGTTTTGGTCTGCATACAGCTTAGCCTTAGCTGGCAATGACCAGGGCATCAGTATCTTACTGGCAGGTGTAGACACCCTAACAGACTTAAGACTCCGCCAATTAGCAGTGCAAGCATTAGGTGAGCTAGGAGATGAACGCGCACTCGATACCCTATTACGACTAGCCAAAGATGATGAGCATGCCTTGCAGGAAGTGGCGGCTGAAGCCATCGGGCACTTAGGTCAGTCTGACCAGGCCGAGACAATTTTTGAGCTGTTAAAAAGTTTTGTGAGCAGTGATCGCTGGGGTTTGGTGATTAATGGCCTGCATGGTTTGCGCTACTTTGATACCCGAGCTGGCTGGCAGCTCGTTCGTGAAAAAGCCGAAGATAGTGACTTCTTTGGCCGGGAAACCGCTCTTGAAGTGTTGGGCTATAACGACGACCCAGCCAGCAAAGACTTATTACTCGCTGTATTGGCAGAAAACAGTGCTAACTATTATGACTGGGGCGAAGCTGCACTCAACAGTGCCCGGCATTTATTTGGGGAAGACGCTTTGGCCCCTGATTATGCCTTCCTGCGTTGTGGTGCTGAGTCGTTTGGTAATAATGACGACTTCAGCCAAGCACTAAAGCGGGTTTGTAGCATTGGTGAAGCCAGTGAGATGTTTCGTATTCTGCCTGACTGCGCCATAGGCGTACGTACCCAGCTTGCGATGAGTTTGCTGAACCGAGAGCCACTGCCATTGAAAGAAGCAATTGCAGCCTTAGCTAGCCCACATAGGGAAGCAGTGGAGGTCGCCGCTACTGTAGTTGGCTACAGCCAAGCTACAACTAAAGCGATTACTCAAGCAGTAGATAAGTCACTCGCCACCTGGGCTGATAAGTGGGCGGAAATGCGAGTTTTAGAACAGCAAAGCATAAGTCACTATCACTCTGACGAGAGCGAAAACCTCACCCTTACCTTGCAGCGATTAATCTGGGTTGCTGGTGTAGCAGGCTGTAGCTCTGATGTGCTGTTGGCTTTAGCCACTGCCCACCAAGATGACACTGCATTCAATGACACTCGCTTTGCGGCTTTCCAAGCACTAGCATCCGTTAAACAGACTGAGGCTACTCAGTCTTTAATAGCTGAAGCCGTTTTCCATACCGATAGCCGAATCCGTAGCCTGGCTGCTAGCGTGATTACTAACAGCCAAACCACCCCAGTTGTAGGCCTGGCAGCCCAAGCCGCCAGTGATCGTTCGGTTTATCAGCAACTCACCCAGCAGTTTGATGCTAAATCAATGAACGAGGCTAGCGTGGCAAATGCA
The DNA here is from genome assembly GCF_011009015.1 of Spartinivicinus ruber. Lineage (NCBI taxonomy): Bacteria > Pseudomonadati > Pseudomonadota > Gammaproteobacteria > Oceanospirillales > Zooshikellaceae > Spartinivicinus > Spartinivicinus ruber. Next base: position 380,643 of record NZ_CP048878.1, on the reverse strand, counting down.
CATTTGCAGGGAGTTGTGCTACCACAGGTAATCAGCAACCAAGGCACTGAAGCTTTACTGGCCACTGCTTTGAAAGACGAGTTAGCTGAAAACACCCGTTTAGGGGCTATTGAGGCATTGGCCCAATTAGCCAGTACTGAGGGTGAAGCGGCATTGGTGAATGTGGCCACAACTGAAACCATTGATGAAGATTTACGCAAAATGGCCTGGCGATGTGTGCGCCGTTCCAAGCGGGCAAGGGTGGCAGGAAACTAACTATGAGCAATGAAAACAAAACAGAGGAAGCGGTAAGCTCTCCTTCTCATACCGAGATCGCTATCGAATATGCAGGGCAAAGCCAAACGACAGCTAAAGATTCTGGGGTAGAACTCAGCCTGTTTGGCAATATTAAGCGAGACCCAGTAAGTTTGGCAGGCAAGGTCAAACAACCCATGGCTTTTCGCGAGGCACTTTCAACCTTGTATGCCATTGTTGGGAGTGATTATCGCTATAAACCGAAAGATCGCACCGCTTACCAAGCTTATCGGCGGATGCGTAATGAATCGGCGAATAAAAATGCCTGGCAAGCCCAACAAGATTACTTTAACTGGCTACTGAGAAATGATCCGCAAGCGTTCTTGATTTTAGACCCAGTAATCAGCGTGCAGCCGGATCAGCTGATATTGGAAGTGTTTTCTAAAGATGAAGGGACTTACGCTAACCTGGCTATCGATCTATCTGCATTTGAGTTAGAAAGTAAACCCTCTTGTGGTACCACCAATATTGACTTTAGTGATGCACTAAATGAAAGCATTCAGCAATTCCGTAGCTACCGCGACACCACCTTACGGATTGGCCAAGAAACCGTAGCTGTCGATGTTGAAGGGAAAGACAGTACTTTAGAAAAGCAAATCAAGGTACCTGACTCTTGGCTACGGGGCTTTCTGCAAGTGCAATCCGCCGCCATGTTACCCAGTGATAGCTTTACCCTAGCACCAATGGATATTTACAACTGCTTGCGCCACTTACGAATGAATGCCGATGTTAAAGGGAAACGTCGTGGCTTGCGGGTTGAACTAGTGCCAGGAGAAGCTCCCCGGTTATTGCTAGAACCCTGGGAAACAGTGATTGAGTCGGGTGCTGGTATTTACCAAGGCAAACAGGCTAAAGTGGTCAGGCTCTGGGGCCGTCGTCGTTTGATGCTGTTAAAGCGGCTCTTACCATTTATTGATTCAGTAGATGTACATATTGCCGGAAGTGGCCTGCCCTGCTTTTGGGTATTACGTTGTGGGCCAATGACATTAACTTTAGGTCTAACCGGATTTACCGCCAATGATTGGTCGCAAGCATGTACCTTTGATTTACTATTACCCAGAAAATCAGAGGCTGACAAAAGCGATCAGACCAATCAGGCACTGGAACAGGTCATTAAATACCTGACTCAACACTGGTTTGCCAGTTTGAATGATCTAGCTAAAGCAACCCAATTAAAAAAACCTGAATTGATTGCTGCATTACAGCTTGGCTGCCAACATGGACAGTTGATGTATGATATTGCCCAACAGGTTTACCGCCTTCGGCCATTGACCAATACTCTGTTAGATCGACCACGACTGGAGTTTCGTAACCAACGGGAACGAGTTGCCCATGACTTATTAGCGCGAAAAAATACGGTTACAATCAGCAGCGAAAACCGTATTTATGGCACAGGGACAGAAGTAACCGGCAAGGTAGAAGTAAAAGAAGATAAACGGGACTATCGACCACTGTTTTTAATTTCTGAAGAAGGTTTTGTCTCAAAAGCCGAATGCAGTTGTAGCCTTTTTCGTAAACAAGGCTTAAAAGCAGGCCCTTGTGAACATTTAATTGCCTTACGATTAGCTTTTGCCAAACGGGAAATTCAGCGTAAAAACAGCAGCAAATCCCGTTCAACCATTACTGTAGAAACCCGTACTTATAGTCGCCGAGATAAACAAGGGGAACATTTGTATCAAATATCCCTTGACCATAAACGGGTTAATTGCCGCTGGGGGCGAACAGGTACCAATTTGCGATTACAACGCTTTCAATTTAATTCCGTAGAAATGGCCCGAAACGACTATTTGGCGAAAGTCGAGAAGTTAATTAGTAAGGGCTATTTAGATGCATCAGCGGACTAATCATATGAAACAACAAAGTAAAATTAATCAACTATGGAATGCTATCGAAAAAGCCGGCAGTATGAATGCCTATATCGATGGCCAATTACGCGAACACGGGTTTTTAGTAAAGCGCCGTGATACCGATAATATGTCTAAACGAGAATTAGACCGGTATAAAAAAGAATTAAAAGCTGAAGCTGCTGAGAAAAAACGCTTAAAACAAGTTGCTTGGCAAGCCTATAAAGCCAACCACATTGTTCATTTAGGTGACGGCATTTATTGGAATGACCATGATGATTTTGATCGTTGGGATTTAAATAATGCCGAAGAACGTGCCGCTGAAAACGAACTACCACCCTTAGATAAACCACAACAGTTAGCCCACGCATTAGGCATTACTATTCCTCAATTACGCTGGCTAGCTTTCCATCGGGATGCAGCAACTGAGTTACATTATCGGCGTTTTACCATTCCGAAAAAAGACGGCAGTGACAGAGCTATTTGGGCACCAAAAACACTGTTAAAACAGGCGCAATATTGGATTAATGACAATATTACCCGCAAATTAATTGTACATGGTGCTGCCCATGGTTTTATTCCAGGTCGTTCTATTTTAAGTAATGCCGAAGTTCATACCAACTCCAAAATCATCCTGAAAATGGACCTGGAGAATTTCTTCCCTACTATTACCTTAAAACGGGTGAAAGGCTTATTTAGAAAAGCAGGTTATCGAGAGCAAATAGCCACTTTATTAGCTTTGTTAGTCACTGAAGCCCCGAGGGAAGTTGTTGAGGATCAAAACAAAACCTACTTTGTTTCCATGGGGCCACGCTGTTTACCTCAAGGTGCTCCTACCAGCCCAATGATTACCAATGCGCTATGTTTAAAGCTAGACCGACGGCTAACAGGCATAGCTGAAAAATACGGCTGGCGTTATAGCCGCTATGCAGATGATTTAACCTTCAGCCTGCCAGATGGCAAGGACAAACAGCCAAATTTAGGTAAGCTAATGCATGTAATAAAGCAAATTGTCAAAGATGAAGGTTTTATTATTCACCCGGAAAAAACTCGAATCACTCGTAAAGGCGGCAGACAAAAAATCACTGGCCTGGTTGTGAATGGTCAAGGAACACCCCGTGTACCACAAAAAACTAAACGGGAATTAAGGGCTGCTATCCATAACTTAAAAAATGGCAAACCGCTAAGAGAAGGTGAAACATTGGCCCATCTTGAAGGGTTGGCTGCATTTATTTGCATGACTGAGCCAGCGTTAGGCCATAAAATGCTGAATCAATTGAAAGCAGTTGCTAATACTTTGTAAGTATACTCTTCGCGAATGGTTTTTAGGGGCAGACGTCGAATAACAAAGCCCAACTAAAAACCATTCGTATTGGATATATCACCTACAATACCAAATACCCCGGATTCAATTAAAGAAGCTACGCAATACTTGAAAAGTATTGAAAGACGAGTGCTAAGCAGAGTTGCATAGCATGAAGCAATGTAAATATCTGTAAATATTATTGTCAACAATGTTATCTCTAAATATCGTCACTATGACAGTTTATAGAGCTGGTGAAGTCAACTAATAAGTAATGAGCTATATACTGTTAAATTAGCAGCACTAAAAAACCAGATAAAAATGACTCAGGATTAGTCTATGAACCGCAGGGAAATGATTAAAGGTGTTGGTGTTGGCTCGTTTTCTTTAATAGCAAGCAGCGCAATAGGTCAGTCGCTTTATAAGGACTATAATACCCCATCAAAACTGCTTACTCCTCATTGCAGCCTGACACCAGAACAAATTGAAGGCCCATTTTATATTGACACGGGCCTGATTCGTCATGACATTACAGAAAACAAAGTGGGTGCACCATTAATACTCATGTTTTCTGTTGTAGATGCAGAAACTTGTCAACCAATCAAAGATGCTGTCGTTGATTTATGGCAGGCAGATGCACTAGGGTACTATTCAGGGTTTGATAAACAAGGCCCTAATCAAGACAAAGATTTTTCTGGAGAAACTTTTTTGCGTGGTACCCAAATAACCAATAACCATGGCCAATGTATTTTTCAAACAATTTATCCAGGCCATTACACTGGACGAGCGACCCACCTTCATTTAAAAATAATATTCAATAACAAATCTCTCATTACCACTCAGTTATATTTCCCCGATGATATCTCCGACCAGGTCCATCAAACCAGTCCTTATAATGAAAACCTTGCAGAGCGCACGCGCAATGAAGATGATTGGATTATGGTAGATGGCTTAATGCTAACAATAAATCCACATCAACAGTTTTATGGTTTTGAAGCAAACTATGTGTTGGGTGTGAATAAAACATAATGCGAGTAAAATATTTCACCTGATGCTCAGTCACTAAAAGGAAGATAATAGTGCCCATAAAACTTTAATACACTATTATCTTTCCGACAGTTATGACTTAGCAATACTACAATTTACTGACTGAAGTCGGTAAAGCAAAACTCACTAAAATCAAAGTGGGTGGTGGTGGTACCGATGAAGGTAAAGAAACCTTCGCAATGAGTCTGTCATCACTTTAATTCGAGAGCGTTGGATTGGAAGTTGAACCACTGATACAATTGCTAATATAATAGCTCAGGATAAACTGGCTGCCGCTAAAGCAGCTAAGAAATTTTATGACGGGGTTTCTAAGTATTTGGCGGCACCAGATCCTCATCAGCAGTACGTCAAAACTAATAATTTAGCTAGCTTAATAACTAGTGCTTTATTCACTCAAGAAGAATATTCATTAAAAACATCAGTTAAGCTCCCTAATACAATACTGCGGACAGTTTTATAGGTGTTGTATGTTAGTGTTTACGGGGGGAGTGCTCTACTCTCATATACTTTATTGCAAGATAGCATGAGGCTTAACATGCAATAAACTCCTCCTTCCTATGGTACATGGCCTGTAGAGCAATGTTTTATAATTCAAAAACTGTCCACAGTATTGTAATAGAGAAAATAGTAAATTTATTGTAGAGTGGTGAAAATTAATTTAAATACAAACTAAGTAAAACAATAAAATTTCAAACAAGAATTACCAAAAAAAGCTTCTTTTGAACAAATATATTATGAAAATGGCGCTACTGCTTATATAACTTGGTCAGTTATTTCTCCACGACCAATAACTATGGATCATGATGACTATGGTCGTATCTTTTCATGGTTATGCTTAGGATATTAGCTTACCCCTACATCTTTTCACCAGTAAGTAGTGATTTACATCTCATTTTGTTCTAGAATAATAGCTCACTTAAGCCAATAAAACCTAGAAGTACTTATGAAAGCCAAGATTATTTCAGTAGTTTTTGCCATTTTGCTGTTACCTGCATGTGACTCAATTGACCCAAAGGACAATACGAAGGCACGAGAAGCTTTAATAGGAACCTGGAAAGGCGATGGTGACTATGATACTGAAAATTCAGGCACTAAAGACTACTGGAAAACCACTCGATATGCTAATGGGAGCTATGATTTAGAAATATTAACCTTAGACCCAAAGAAAAAAACTTATGAATACTATAAAGAAAATGGTCAGTGGCATGTAAATAAAGGATACTACACTGAAGTTTCTGACAAGGGTGGAGAAGCTAAATATATTATTCTTGATCTATCAAGTAACAAGTTTGATTATAATGATGCATCAGATACTGACCATACCTATTATATTCAAGAGGATCGAGTTAAAACTTCTTATAACCTGAGAAAGCCTCCTAGTGGATATACAGAAAAATAGCCTTTAAGCCTTGGTAACACCAAGGCTTTTTATCTTTAAATCACCGTTACACTTTTCGCTAAATTTCTTGGTTTATCTGGATTATACCCTCTTTGGATCGCAAGATAATAAGCTAACAGTTGGCAGGGGATAATATGACTAATCACACTAGCTAGATTATTCGCTACAGGTAATTTAATCATATAGTCAAATATTTCATTGGGTTTATGACTGATACCGATGATCATACCACCACGGGCTTTGACTTCTGAGGCGATAGCTGTCATATAGCTAGCATTGGTTTCATCCATAAAACAAATAACTGGAGTACCTTTTTCAATTAAAGCAATGACACCATGTTTAAGTTCGCCGGCTGGAAAGGCTTCAGCATGAATATAGCTAGCTTCTTTAATATTAAGTGCACCAATTTTACCTGCACTAATAAAGTGTCGATTACCTAATAAATAAATATTATTGCCAGTCATAGTCTGGGCCAAATTTGCAATGGCTTGTAGATTATCATCATTAAAATAGAGGCTTAACTGCTGAGATATCTGCTCAATTTCAGTTTTAGCAAGCTCATATTGATTAATAATCGTTTTAGCGAGCAAATAACCAAAGGTTAATTGCGCAGTACTGCTTTTGGTTGATAGCACACAGACTTCAGGGCCTGCATAGCTAAAAAACACAAAATCAGAAAGCCTAGAGAGCATAGCGCCAGGCATATTAACCACACTAGCAATCAATACGCCTTTTTGTTTTGCCTGCTCGACAAAATTTAGTGTATCTGCTGTTTCTCCACTTTGGCTGATTGCTATTAACACATCATTAGCTTCCATTGATGCTAAATAACTTTCAGCTTCATAAGCCGGTATTGGCGTAACAAAAACACCAGCGACTTTTCGCAACATGCCAGCAATTTGCTCGCCAATAAAAAAAGCTGCACCTGCTCCAGTGATAAAAATATTAGTAGCTTTACCAATAGCGCTGATGAGTCCTGCTAATTCGTTATGCTTTATTGCTGCAGCTCTTGAAACTGTTTCCCACTGTTGATTTATCTCCTTTAGCATAAAGTGGGAGAAGCCTTCTTGAACGTGTTCTTGTTGATAATTTTCAAGTATCTGCCAGGTAGGGGAAACTTCTTGACTCGTCTTTAAATCGATTAGTTTCACTCTATTTTGTTCACAACTAATCATTTGTAAATCATCAACCAGTAAACAAGTATTAGTATACTGAGAAAATGAATAATAATCTGAAGCAAGAAAAAGTGCTTCATAGCTATCATTTGTTGTATTACAAGGTTTAACGCCAGCAATTAATGGAGAACCATTGCGAATTCCAATTAACAGTTCAGTTTCTGCACAAATCAACACTAACGTATTCCGCCCTTTTATTTGTTTAAATACATTACTCAGTGCGATTTGATAATCATTTGATGAAAATAAAGTGTCCTTATTTATTACACGGTTTGCCTTCAACAGACTGAGCTCACTTTCTAACAAGTGAATAATAACTTCTGTATCAGTTTCACTAATCAGCTTGATTCCTTGTGAGATAAGTTGGGCTTTTAGTATCTGGTAATTTTCAACAATACCATTATGCACTAAGGCAAACTGCTTTGTTGTTGCTACATGGGGATGACAATTGGTGATATTAACCGCTCCATGGGTAGCCCAGCGCGTGTGGCCGAGAGCCAAAGTCCCCTCAAAACCAATAGGAGATACCTCCGCTGACTGCAGTGGATCAAGTGTTTTATAGACTTCTATCCTGTCCTGCATGGGGATCGCTAGCCCCCAAGAGTCATAACCCCGATACTCTAGACGTTGTAACCCCTGCACAACTGTCGTAACAGCATTGTCTTTGCCAATATAGCCGAATATACCACACATAGTTTGTCACTCCCCAGCTGACAGTTTATTAGCCAATATAAATGGATATACCATTGTCATAACAGCATATACAAAGCATACTTGAGTGAATAGACTAGTTGTCAGCAGAAAATTGACAAATATACCCTTCGTAAATAAACTTCAGGTTTTGTTATGACCGTCATGGATGACGGGAATGCAGTTTATGCATGGTGGTATGGATACCACTAATTAGAGCAATGCAGGAGCAATTGCCGAGGAGCAGTAAGCTGTCATCGCAATTCGTCCCAGTCATTTATTACAGGACCTCATCACTTGATGCCTTGCCAAAAACGCCTTCACTGTGGGTATTTAAACTTAAAGTGGGTTATTACTAGCAAATGAATATAAAACAGGTATTAGCAGAGTTAGATTTGGAGGCCAGAGAAGTTGACGTTTATTGTACTTTATTAGCGCTTGGCACTGCCTCTATTCGCGACATTGCTGAAAAATCAGGCGTAAATCGTGGTACAACCCATGAGATACTTAAAAATCTACTAAAGAGAGGATTGGTTAGTTTTCATCCCAAGGGAAAGCGACGCCACTTTTGTGCCGAATCACCCACTAAGTTATTGGAACTGGCAACCGATCGACAAGAAAAGCTACGCTCTGCAACACGGCATTTAGTAAGCGATATTATTCCTGACTTAAATCGACTCAGGCCAGAAACCAGCTCTCCTCAAGTCAAATACTATGAGGGAGATGAGGGAATTGAAAAAGTATTAAAAGACATTTTAAATACTGCAGAAAAAGCTGAATCGAGAAGTTATGATGTTTATTCATCTAAAGCTATTCGAAAATACCTGTATCGGCCTTTTCCCAATTATACATTACAACGGGTAAAACGTAATATTCGAGTCAGAGCCATTGCCATTGGTGAAGGCGGTGAAGAGGCACCGCTTTCAGAAAGAAAATGGATTGATGACGGCAATAATGGTGGACAAGCAAGTTATGTGGCCATTTTCCCACCTAAATGCGCTATGATTTCATTACAGGAAGGAAATTACCCTACTGCCGTTGTTATTGAATCAGCTGCAATTAGCCAAGCACTGCAGTTATCATTTAATACGCTATGGCAGTTATTGTAAGTTTTAGTTTGGCATAAAATTTACCATACTACGTCCATACATTGATTTCTTACGGTCTACAATACTGGGTCTACCGCTTTTGCCATAAGGAATTTTGGTTATTTCACCACCAGATTTGAGGAAGTCCGCAGTTTGCTGTTCAATACTCTGGTGGGTTTCTATACAAGTTGATTGTTTTTTCTTACGAGGCATAACCGGCCTTTCGTTTGTAATATTAATATCCAAAAGAATAGACCAAGTTTACTAATTTTGCTTAGCTTTCTTCTACTATTAGGTAACTTCGTTCATGGATCAGGGATTTAGTAAAACCCAGTCAGCTACATCTGGATTAATGAATTTTGACTCTAAATACGCACGCTCAATTTCCTTATTCTTTCTTAGAATTGCTACTCCTTTAGTTAAGTGCTGATAAATCTTATCTGCATTTTTTGATTTTTTTGATACAACAAAGCTACGTTCACCTAGCAATTTTATCTTAATACCTTTAACTGGAACCAGATTGATATCTTTTAGTTTTTGCACTTTATGCTGAGTTTGACTAAACTCAAAAAGGGTAAAGTCAGCTCTGTTGTTATTGATTAGCTTATACATAGACTCCAACCCATTGGTTTCATAAAGTGTATCCAAATTAAAGCTTTTCAAGGTATTCCAATCAATTACCCAGTTTTTTATCATAACTCCTTTAAACTTTCTTAAATCTTCTAGTGTTTTCACACTGTCCAATTTGGTATTACCTGCTTTTACATATATTCCTTTAATAAAGCCTCCAACAGGAATAATTGGTTCTGATTGATAAAGTGCAACCTCATCAATTTCATTTTTCCAAATAGTTTCAGCAGGAATATTTTCCCTTCCCTTTTTCACTTCCGCCAACATTCTTGTATAGTTTGGGTAAAGTGTTAGCTGAAGATTAAACTTCAGGCCGCTTTCATATAACGCCCGGCAAATTAGTATTAAATCCACTGTTGCTCGATTAGCAAACTCTGAATCATAAGCTTTTAAACTTTTACAAGGAACAGCCGTATTCCATTGATTAAAATTCTCATAAACGTATTCTGGAGCTGCTATTTTTACTTTAATTATTTCTTGAGCAATACTCAGTGGATATAGTACTAAGTTACAGCAAACAGCTGATATGAGAAGAAATGATTTATGTAGCATTTTTGGTCTACACCCAACTGTATGTTCTCTTTTGAGTGTAGCCGACCCTTTGTCAGTAATTATGTTTTAGGAGAACTCTTTTCAAAATATATGATTGGTTGATCAACCACTAACTGACGAACAGCTTCAGCTGCTTGTTCAGTTAATACCTGAATTACACGCTGCCCGACCCCTCGGCCTTGATTTGGCATGCAAATACATAACGCGACCAACTTCCAGGCTGTTGACTGATTAACCAATGCCCAACCTATGACTCGACCATTAAAACGAGCCACATATAAGCGACTAGCTGATTGCTCACACCATTGAGTCCAAAACTGCTCTAGTGAAGGCAAAGGCTCTACTGTCGAGCTATGACTATTGGTTAGCCATTGTTGGTAGCTTTTAGCTATATCCTGGTAATCCTGATCATTAATGTTAGTTAATACTTCAACGGTTACTGGCACTTTACCTACTCCTCTGTCGCAAGCAATTATACCTTAAGATACCTTTAGCACTGACAGTTTTTTAAATTAGATGAGCAATTCGATTGACCTGTCTATAACTTTATACTTTAGGGTATATCTTTTACCCACAAGGTAGGAGTTCCTCATGCCACTATCTGATGCTGATTTTATTGATCAATTTGAACGAAAAATATTATCCCCTGAGCATTTTAATCATATTGGCCATCTTCGTTTAGCATGGCTATATTTGCAGAAAAATAGCCTCACCAATGCCGTTTTTAAAACAACAACAGGTATTCAAGCGTATGCTAATCACCTGGGAGCTACAGACAAATTTCACCATACTATTACTGAAGCCCTGGTATATATCATCCATAACAGGCTCATTGGGCAAACCGACCCTACTTTCGCTGATTTTTTATCCACAAATCAGGATTTAGTAAATAATGCCAAAGCGGTTATTTATCAGTATTATTCAGAAGAAATATTATATTCCCTTGAAGCAAAACAGTTTTTCATCAAACCTGATAAACAAGCTTTTACAACGGATACATCTATAGCAATTTAGAGAAAATTATGTACACCATTGGTCAAGTTAGCAAACAGTTTAATTTATCCAGAAGTACTTTGTTGTATTACGATAAAATTGGTCTATTGAAACCCTCTGCACGCAGCCAGGCTAATTACCGTTTGTATACTGACAATGATGTCCAAAAAATGGAGTTAATAAATACCTACCGCCAAACAGGGTTATCCTTAGAAAAAATTGCTCAGTTAATAGAAAGCGATTCAAATAAAAGCAACACTATTTTGGAACAACGATTATTGCAGCTTAATAAAGAAATCAATCATCTTCGTAAACAACAGCAAATCATAGTCCAGTTAATTGAACAACAATCTTTGCAAACTAAAACTCGTGCTATTAATAAAGAGCAATGGGTTCAGCTATTACGGGCAACTGGATTAACTGAAGAGGATATGAGCCGCTGGCACATTGAGTTTGAAAAGGCTATGCCAGAAGGTCATCAGGACTTTCTAGAATGCTTAGGCATAGATGAGGCTGAAATTAAAGCTATTCGTGCCTGGTCAAGGCAAGGTACTAGGGCCTGTTAACGCAGCTGGGCGAAAGATAGTCTGCGGCAATGGTGATTCAAATAGTGTTAACAGGTTAGCCCCCTAAAAGTCATGCGCTTTGACTATTTTTAAAATAAATCACCTTAGTGATCCATTTTATCTTTAAACTGTCGAATATCCCGCCGTTGTTTTTTGGTTGGTCGCTTGTCTGGCGATAATTGACTGGCATATACCGATTTTCGTTCTGCCGCTTTGGCTTCCCGTTTATTAATGCTCTCCTCCGTTTCCTCATACAATAACTGGGCCTCAGGAGCTCCTCGGCGCTGATCAGAAAGTGCTTTAATAACAATGATACGCTCATCCCAACCTTGGCGAATAGTCAGCTGATCGCCAATTTGAGGCTCTTTACTGGGTTTAGTTCTTATCCCATTGTAATGAACCTTACCTCCTTCAATCGCTTCTTTAGCTAAATTACGAGTCTTAAAAAAACGAGCTGCCCACAGCCATTTATCTAAACGAATTTTATCTGTTTCCTGATTACCTTTTGCCATTCACAAATAACCTCAAATCGAACAAACTATAAAACCGGTAATAAATCTTGATAGTTATCCACCGCATTAAATTCTTCTGTATCTCTAATTGCTTTTTTACTATCAGGTTGCTTGATTGCAAGTAAGTGTTTAATTCCATACTTTTTAGCAGAGCGAAGAATGGGCAAGCTGTCATCAATAAAAAGGGTTCGACCACCATCAAAACTAATGCGCTTGCTTAGCCCCTGCCAAAAATGCTGCTCTTCTTTCGGATAACCAAACTCATGAGAACTGATAAGCCAATCAAAATATTGGGCTAACTCAACCCGTTCCAGCTTTAACGATAAACTATCCTGATGGGCATTAGTAATCATCACCACCTGCTTATCCGACTGGTGTAGTGCATGCAAAAACTCAGCTACCCCAGGACGTAAGCTAATTAAGTGTTTTATTTCTTGCTTAAGGGCAACCATATTCAGGTCCAGCTCTTGATTCCAGTAGTCAAGGCAATACCATTGCAATTTGCCCATCGTTTCCTGAAATTTAGGGTAGATACGCTGCTTGGCTTCCTCCACTGTTAACTGGTGTTTTTCTGCATACTTGATTGGTACATATTCCAGCCAAAAGTGATTATCAAAGTGTAAATCCAGTAAGGTACCATCCATATCCAGAAGTACCGTGTCAATTTGCTGCCAATCCAACATACTATACCTTTTGAGATAATGTGCCCTTTAGAGTTTAGGTAAGCAGAGGTATGATAGCCTGTTCGAGGAGGGAACAAAATGAAAACCAAGCCAACCATTTTAAAGCAGCAAATCGTTGCAGAAAGCCGTCTGTTTCGTATTGAGCAAATGGCGCTACGTTTCAGTAATGGCGTTGAAAGAGTTTATGAACGGTTGGCACCGCGTGGTACTGGCCACCAAGCCGTAATGGTGGTTCCTATCACTAAAAATAACGAAGCTATTCTGATTCAGGAGTATGCAGCGGGATCCAATCAATATGAATGGTCTTTACCCAAAGGCTTGGTAGAGCCTGGAGAGGATGTTTTAGTCGGAGCTAACCGAGAGCTACAGGAAGAAGCTGGCCTAGCTGCTCGACAATTGCAAGTGCTTACCGAGTTCAGTCTTTCGCCAAACTATATGTCTCACAAGATGAAGGTCATCTTAGCCCAAGACCTGTACCCTTCCCGATTACCAGGAGATGAGCCTGAACAACTAGACACTTGCCGTCTACCATTGGGAAACTTATATGAATGGACAACAAGAGCCGACTTTACAGAAGCACGGGCTATTGCAGCCTTATTTTATGTTAAAGAGTTTTTAACAAAATGAAATCACTGACTGATCCACTACTAACCATCTGCCAACAAGCAGCTAAATCCATTATGGATATTTATCACCAAGCTGATTTTGAGCAATGGCATAAGCAGGATCAGTCCCCTGTAACTGAAGCAGACTATGCATCACACCAGATTATTGTTGAAGCCCTTCAGCAGTTGACTGAACAATACCCCATTTTATCTGAAGAATCTTCCACTATTCCATTTAGTAAAAGACAACAATGGTCGCGTTATTGGCTGGTTGATCCCCTTGATGGCACTAAAGAATTTATCAAACACAATGATGAATTCACCATTAATATTGCCTTAATTGAAAACCATCAGCCCATCTTAGGTATGCTTTATGTGCCAGTCAGTGGTGAGTGCTATGTAGGAGGGAAAAGCTTTGCACCAATGCGGTGGACAGCAGAAGAATCTTGGCAACCCATTAATCACACAGCTCAAGATAGTAAAACACTCTCAATTTTAATGAGCCGGAGCCACTTATCTACTAAAGACCAACAATTGCTCACTGATCTAAAGAAAACATTTTCTGTCAAAGTGGTGCATGCAGGCAGCGCCCTAAAGTTTACCTGGCTAATTACCGGTAAAGCCAACCTATATTGCCGTTTTACTCCAACCTCAGAGTGGGATACAGCCGCTGGACAAGCGATTGTTGAAGCGGCAGGTGGCATCATGCTTACCTCTGCAGGCAACAACTTTGCTTATAACCAGAAAGACTCTCTGATTAATGGACCTTTCCTAGCTACTACCTTAACTGGCTCTAGATTAACAACAGTCAATAGAGTTTTCCAACAAGTTATTTAATCTGAATTTCGTTGCTATTATTGTATAAAAGTCAGTTTTATTGCCTTGAAATTACCGTTCCATATAAAGTCATTATCCTATTAACCTACTGTTTATTTACAGCCAGCAGTTTAAGTTATTGTGCTCCATTCAAAATTGCTACATTTCACTTTCCACCCTATGAATATAAATCTGATGACGTCATTACTGGTATTTCTGTTGATATTGTTAAAGCTATTTTTCAAGAAATGGGTGTTGAATTTGAACTCTTTGAGTTGCCCTGGTCAAGAGGGCTAAAAGCATTAAAAACAGGAAAGATTGATTGCTTTATCGAAGTTTTATGGAAGCAAGAAAGAGAAACTTATATGGACTATGCCAAAGAAGTGCTGATGCCTGAAACAGCATCTTTTTTTGTCTTAGGTAACTCATCCATCCAGTTTAGTGGTAATTTATCAACACTTTCATCTTATAAAATTGGTGTTCGGCAAGACTTTAGTTATGGCTCAAGTTTCGATAGCTCAATTGCCAGTAACCAGTATAAAATCATTACTAGACGAACTAAAAATGAAGATCTATTACGTATGCTAAATACTGGAGAAATAGATATATTAATAGGTGATAAATATGGCATGTTATACCTTTACCAACATACTTTTATCAGACACAAAAGAACTATTAAACGTCTTACACCTGATGTAGAAGACACTCCCAGTTATATGGTATTTACCAAACAACGAGATTTATCAGCTATTCGGAATCAGTTTATTAAAGTATTGCATAATTTTAAAACAGATGGACGCTATCAAAACATTATCAACCATTGGGAAAAGGCTCTCAAACAAGAGCTAACAATAAACCCTAAACCTTAACTGGCTTATTCAACACAGAATGTGGGTTTACTAGAAGGCCAGGGGCTATACACAATTATTAGAGATACCCTCAACTCTACTATTGCTTCTATTATTATTTTTGAGTAGTTTCATTCTGTAAGCATAAAGCTACTCATAGTGCTTTTGCTTTACATAAAAATGACTAATCAGTCATCCTGCCAATCAAAATGGCATGTTCATATGTAGAGTATAAAACAATAATAACCATTAGGAGTGAAGACCCAAGTGAAACTCAATAAATTATCTAAAATATTAGCATCCACAATAACTGCAACGGTCGTAGCAACAGGACTTAGCATGAGCTATCCCACAGTTGCAGCAGAAGTGCCTGCGGGTGTTGAGCTAGCCAAAAAGCAGAAACTTATTCGCGGCATTGGTGCTGAACCTGGCTCGTTAGACCCACAAAAAGTGGAAGGAACACCAGGCGGTTATGTAGTGAGAGACTTATTTGAAGGGCTAGTTACTGAAGACCCTTATGGCAAAATTATTCCAGGGCAAGCAGAGTCCTGGACTGTTAGCAAAGATAAAAAAGTATATACCTTTAAAATACGCGATAACGCAAAATGGTCAAATGGTGACCCAGTAACTGCTAATGATTTTGTATTTGCTTTCCGTCGGGCCGTCGACCCAAAATTAGGCTCAAACTACGCTTGGTATATGGAATTAATGGGAGTTAAAAATGCTTCCGATGCAATTAATGGTAAAGTGAAACCGTTTGAGTTAGGGGTTAAAGCCATTGATAACAAAATGTTTGAAATTACCTTAGCCAAGCCTCTTCCTTTCTTTATCAAAACCCTTGCACACTATACAACTTATCCAGTGCACCAAAAAACCGTAGAAAAATTTGGTGATAAGTGGACCCAACCAGAGAATATGGTATCCAATGGCCCATACAAGTTAACGAAATGGGTAGTTAATGAACGTATGGAGTCAGTAAGAAACCGTCATTATTGGAATGATAAAAAAACGGTCATAAATAACGTCTCTTATTTGCCAATTGAATCTTCCAATGCAGAGCTTAATCGCTATAAAGCAGACGAAATGCATCTAACTCATACGATTCCTGAAGATCATTTTCGTAACCTTAAAAAGAATATTCCTGACGAAATTAAAGTACATGGTATAGTTGCTACCTACTTTTACGTATTCAATACCAAGAAAAAGCCTTTTGATGATGTACGGGTAAGAAAAGCCTTAGCATTAGCCATCGACCGCAATATCATCACTGATAAATTACTGGGCATGGGACAAATTCCCACCTTTTCACTAACCCCTCCCTATGTCGATGGCTTTGAAGCACCAATAAACCCCTACTCTAAAATGAGCCAAGCGGAGCGAGTAAAAGAAGCTCAAAAGCTAATAGCTGAGGCAGGTATCAATGAAAACAACCCATTAAAATTTGAAATTTTATACAATACTTTGGAATCGCATAAAAAAATTGCTCTTGCTGCCGCATCTATGTGGAAGAAAAACTTAAAGCATGTCACAGTTGAGCTGCTTAATCAGGAATGGAAAACCTTCTTAGAAACCAAGAAACAGGGAAATTTTACTGTTGCCCGCTACGGATGGAATGGCGACTATAACGAAGCATCTACCATGTTAAGCATTCTTACCACTTCAAGTGGTGCAAATGATGGAAAATATAATAATGCAGAATATGACAAGTTATTAAGCCAATCAGCAACAGCAAAAAATCCGAATAAGTATTATCAACAGGCAGAAGCCATTATCGCTAAAGATATGCCAATCTTGCCATTTTATCATTATGTAAGCCATGTTTTAGTAAAGCGGAATGTAGGTGGCTATGCTAATGCTAACCCTCTAGAAAACATTTATTCGAAAAATCTTTATATTACTAAAAAATAATTACTACACCCTTTAAGAAAAGGATTTTCTTAAAGGGATTAATAAAAAAATAACAAATACGAGGCTATACAATGATAAGAAAAACTCGTCTTATACTAACCACCTTTACCTTTTTTATTCTAACCTTCAACGCCCTCACTCATGCAGCCAATATCCCATCAGGTGCTAAATTAGCAAAACAACAAACATTATATAGGGGTAACGGATCTGAACCTACATCCTTAGACCCACATCATGTACAAAGCAATGTTGGTGGAAGTATCACAGGTGACTTATTTGAGGGATTAGTCAGCCAGAACGAAGCTGGTGATATTATTCCAGCTGTTGCAACCCACTGGGAAGTGGCCGATAGTAATAAAACCTTCACTTTTTACTTAAGAAAAAATGCTAAATGGTCTAATGGTGACCCAGTTACTGCTCATGATTTTGCTTATAGTTTTCAACGTGCTGTAAATCCAGCAACCGCTTCAGAGTACGCTTGGTATCTGGAAATGGCAGATATTATTAATGCTAAAGAAATTCTTGCAGGTAAGCGAAAGCCAAATACTCTAGCTGTAACAGCTTTAGATAACTATACCTTACAAATAAAACTTGCCAATCCTAAACCTTATTTTATAAAAATGCTATCTCATTATACTATGTTTCCTGTCCATAAAAAAACGATAGAAAAATTTCAAGATAAATGGAGTCAACCGGGCAATATGGTAAGCAATGGTGCCTATCAATTAACTAAATGGGTAGTTAATGAGCGAGTTGAAGCTGAACGTAATCCACATTATTGGGATAACCAAAATACAATTATTAATAAAGTCGTTTTTCTACCTATTGAATCAAGTAATGCTGAACTAAACCGTTATAAAGCGGGCGAATTAGACTTAACCAGTACTATTCCACCTGATTTTTATCAGCGATTAAAAAAAGATATTCCTAGTGAACTTAAAGTAAAACCCCATTTAGCTACTTATTACTATGTTTTCAATACTAAACGTAAGCCTTTTAATAATGTAAAGGTACGCAAGGCGCTATCAATGACTATCGATAGAGATATCATTGTTAATAAAGTATTAGGAGAAGGTCAACAAGAAGCATTTGGCTTTACACCTCCAGCTATTAACGGCTTTGTTAAGCCAGACAATCCATATGAAAAACTTTCTCAGCAAGAGCGATTAAAAATGGCGAAAAAGCTTTATCAAGAAGCCGGGTTTTCCAAGGAAAAACCACTTACATTTGACTTACTTTATAATACAAGCGAAGGCCATAAAAAAATTGCGCTAGCGATTGCTTCTATGTGGAAAAAACATTTAGGCGTAAAAGTGACAATCAATAATCAAGAATGGAAATCATTTTTAAGCACTACCCGACAAGGTAGTTTTGATGTAGCAAGAGCTGCATGGATTGCCGATTATAACGAAGCCTCCTCCATGTTAGATGTGTTGACCACTAATCATGGCAATAACGATGGAAAATATAGTAACCCAAAATATGATCAATTAATGCTAAATGCAAAAAAAGCAAAAGACCCATCGACAATCTACCAGCAGGCGGAAGCTGTTCTAGCGAAAGATATGCCGATTGCGCCAATTTACCACTATGTACGAGTACGACTGGTTAAACCCCATGTTGGAGGCTATATGAACAAAAACCCTACAGATCAGTTGTACTCAAAAAATCTTTATATTTTAAATCATTAAGTTATTGATAAGAGAGAAGATGGTGCCGGCACCAAGAGTCGAACTCGGGACCTACTGATTACAAGTCAGTTGCTCTACCAGCTGAGCTATACCGGCACTGTAGAAAGGAATGGTGATAATAGTTAATCAAACTATCTCTGTCAATATACCCTGTGTGAATGATTTTTAGAAAAGTCGCTGCAACTCATCACTTGATGGCCTCATCTAAAATACCCTTCACTGTGGGTATATACTTTATAAGCTATATACATTAAGAAAGTCGTTTCTTTAGTAAAAAAATCTAATCAATAACGAAAAAAGCCTGCTTAATAAATAAGCAGGCTTTTAAAATTTTGCCATCCTTGAGTCAAGTTCCCTTTGGCTATTGTTTCCATTCAATCCTATTGTTCAGGACAGTCCATGTGTTTTCCTAACACTTACGGGCCTGAATTCCTTTCAGAATCCCTTAGCTGCAATCCTTTTGATTCCCTTGCTACGTCGCTGAATCTGAGTGCTATTGTGCCCAGTTGCTAACCGACTGTCATTCAGTAAAAGAGTAAAGCCGTGTAGGAAATTTGCCATAGTGAGTAAGGCATTTAGCTCAACAGCAACAAGTATGGCTATTAAACAAACGATTACCTCTTTTTGCCTAGGCCGCCAAACAAAAAAACCCACTTAACTAGTGGGTTTTTTCTTACCGTCCCTGATGCTAGCTTCCTGCCAGCGCTCCTTATTACCCCATCCTTGAGGCCTTTAGTATAAGCTGTTCCTTACAAACTAAGGTCTTCCATGACCTTTTGTGGTGCTTCCTTGCTTGGAACAGGCTTTAACATCTTTTGCTGTTATTAAGTATTATTAATTTTACTGATGAGATCATTAGCGATCATCGCTAACTTCTGTGAGATATCAGCTATTTAATAGGTCATGATTTGACCTGAACGTTTTAATGCAGGGAAAGCCAAAGTAATGTCATGATTAAAGTGATTTCGGCTTCTCATATAAAAGCTTAATTATCTAGCTCCAAACCAAA
This sequence comes from Spartinivicinus ruber, assembly GCF_011009015.1. Classification (NCBI taxonomy): domain Bacteria; kingdom Pseudomonadati; phylum Pseudomonadota; class Gammaproteobacteria; order Oceanospirillales; family Zooshikellaceae; genus Spartinivicinus; species Spartinivicinus ruber. The sequence continues at coordinate 360,990 of NZ_CP048878.1, read as the reverse complement.
AAGCCCGCATTTGCGGGCTTTTTATTCCTTGTGTATGGTCAACATCCTGTTAACTCATAATCCTGAAATCTTGTGTGCTTGTGTTAACTTCCTGTTTAGCTCATCCGTAAGCACAAACCCTGTTGCTTCATCCTGAAGCGATTTCCTATTCCTACTTCAGTCCTTCTCTAATGAATTCCTTTAGCTTTCCTAGCTTGACTCCCTCGACACAGCATCCCTGTGTCAACTCCAGCTATCCTTATTCCTTGAGTTCAGTTCCTATTTCCTTTCCCTTGCTATCCCTATTTATTGCTTCCGTAGCAAAGACATCCTTTTAAACTAGCGCAATCCTTGCGAGGTGCTTCCTTGCACCGATCATCCTTGATCATCTGCCTCAGCGTTCCTTGCTGAAGTAACGCAGATCATCATAAGTGGGATTCATTATGGAGGATCAAAAGTGAGGATACAGCCGCTAAACACCAACTTGTTTTGTAGGAGATTTGCTATTTGACATGTCCGCCATACTCACCAAACGGTTACGCCCTTCAGATTTAGCTTTATAGAGCGCCGCATCTGCCTGATCTAACAAATCATTAAGCTGATAGTCGTTAATCGCGTATTCATTAGCTGCCAAACCAGCACTCACAGTTAGTATTTCTGCAACTGGGCTGCCTTCATGAGGGATCTTGGCTTCCCGGATTGCTTCAAGCAAGCTCTCGCCAATTTGCCTACCCCCTGTTAGCCTTGTATCTGGCAACAATATTACAAACTCTTCACCACCAAAGCGGGCAACTAAGTCAACTGGACGCCTTAATTGTCGTTTGATGGTTTGTGCCACAAGGCGAAGGCATTCATCTCCCCCTAAATGGCCATAGGTATCGTTATATTGCTTAAAATAGTCCACATCAATCATCATTAAGCATAATGGACTATTGCGACGTCGAGACCGTTTTAACTCCTTTTGCACAGCTTCATACAGCCCATTACGATTGGCAACACCTGTCAGCACATCTTGTTTACTCATTGCTTCCAGTTTGGCATTAATTCTATTTAGCTCTTGTTGAGATTGAACAATGCGCTCCATCGCTTTCACTTGAGCTCGAACCAAAGCAGGCTTGATAGGCTTTACCAAAATGCCATCACCACCAATCATCAGCGCTTCAGCATATTCATTGTCATCAGTACTGGCAGTAATAAAAATTATAGGTAACCAACTGTCATATTCTTCACGAATTTGACGGGTAGTTTCCAGCCCTCCCATTTTAGGCATGCTGATATCCATCAACACCATATCAATGGTAGTGCATTGCATAAATTCCAAAACTTGATAGCCATTTTCAGCCAAATAAGGAACATGCCCTGCTTTGCTAACAACCTTAGCTAAGAGCAGTCTAACTGAAGGAGTATCTTCTGCAATCAGGATATTCAAAAGGCGTTACCTTTCCTTGGTATTTCTCAGCAGGAGGCTTAGTTTTTATTACTAGTATATACACTTATTTAACTAGCTGCCGATAAATAAAAATATACATGGCCTTGCTGCAGTAACAACAGCTAACTAGGCTTAAGATGAAAAGCAACCGAACATTATAGGTGTGACAACAATGTTTCAGTGGCTTCGCAAACAACGGGATGAAAAAACCTCCAGCTATGACAGCAGTAATTTACAAGTTCTAAATAAACTCTGTCAGGAACATAGTTTTATTGATGTCCAACCTACTGATATCAATCAAAACTATCGGAGTATGATTTTATTGGTGCAGCCAGAGGAAAATTACTTACTAATTGACGAGCTGTATCCAGCCCCTCCCCAAAAAGTGCTTGAGCCAGGTAATTTGTTAGATATTAGTTGTCATGACCAGGGGTTTCGTACCCGTTTTCAGTCGAGTTTTCTTGGCTGTGAACACTTTGAGAATATGCCTGCATACCGCCTTTCAATGCCCATTGAGTTACAACATGGCCAACGGCGAATGAATTTTAGGGTGCAAATACCGCCTGAAGATTTCATTCGGGTAAGCCTTACAGGCTTTGGACCTGTGACCGCATCTGGACGCATTATTGACTTATCCAACAGTGGTATCTGCTTAAAGTTAATGGGCCCTCCTCCTGATGGACTACATCGTGATGGGCTTGTTGGTAATTGTATTTTTAAAACAACAGATGATGAACAAGTTAAAAGTAAACTTCTTGTTACACATCTAGAATTTAATCGTAAACCAATTACCCATACGATAGTGGGTGGTAAGTTTATGAATATGGAACCATCTATTCACAAGAAACTTGACCGATTTATTGCTAAACTGCAGCGAGAGCAAAGAAGACAGTCCCTAGCAGCAAATGATAGCCACCCTATTTAGTTTTTCTTGCATTGCGAATATACCCTTTTCAAATTTTTTAAGTTTTGTTACCGTCGACCTTGACCACCATGAAAGATGGATATGCAGTTAATACATGGTGGTATGGATACCACTAATTAGAACAATGCAGGAGCAATTGCCGAGGAGCATTTATCTGCCCCCCCAACTTACAAAAACATAAACACAGAGCGGCAGTCTGATACAACAAGAATTTCTATTCATTTAAAATAACATCCACAATTTTTCAATAAAACATTATTTCTCTCAAGATCTAATATTTATTGAGAAACAGCCAGCAAATTCTTTCTTTAAAAATACTCATATTCACCTCACCGTTTATACTTTTAACTAAGTCAGCAACACACATAAATTTATCTCTTCTTGCAGTATTTATTTAGCAGTAGCAGCACAAAAAAATAGCATCCAAAAAATTCAGAAAAACACCAAATACTTAGCTATTTCATAAGTACGCACATATTGGAGGTTACACCATGGAATTGGTTAATTACTTTAATCAAGTAAAAGAAAACTGCCGGGAAGTGGTTACTCTTTACGAAAGAGCTGCAAAAAGCAGCAAAGTAAATAGCGACAAGTTTTTGATGCTGGAAGAGTTATTACAACTTATTGAGACAGAATTTTGCCCTTTATGCAAAACAATTATTACTAAATATCGTATTATTGGAATTTGCCTACCAGATCAAGCATTAAAAAGAAAACTACATTATTTGTTTGATCAAATTGCAGAACACTTACAAGGAGTAAGCAACCGCCTGCAAAAAAAATTTAACCAATTAAAAACTAATGTTGACTATATTTTAAGTCTAATCCCAGTAGTTGCATTAGTTAAAGATGTATGTCTATACGCAAAAAATTTATTAGATGATTTTTCCCTTATTGAAGACACTTGTCAAACAGCCGTAAACAGAGTTAATCCTTCAGTATTACTAAAAGAGTGCGCGTAAACTACCAACTTAAAAATAATTTCCAAAAAAATGTTTTTGTAATATTTAAAAATTAACCAGCTACACACCCTCCCCCAGAGGGAGGGGACTAAAAATCAATCGGTATATACTCACAGCGAAGGATAAGTTATTGCTAGCCTACGACTGTATGATTTGCAGTAGCTGCCTTAATTTATTTAAAGACGCTACTGGACGCTTAGTAAACTAAATCACTGGGATGACAGTTAATTGTTCTTTGGCAATTACTCTAATTAGTGGTATCCATACCACCATGGATTAACTGCATTTTCACCAATCCTCAGCAGTCAAGAACGACGGTAATAAATCCTAAAAATAATTCACGAAAAATATAAGTTTATCGAGCCTGTTGTTGCTGACTTGACCGATGGCCACTTAACTTCGCTGCATGCGCCATTACATGGTAAATATAATTTTGCTCATGAACCCCATGAAATAAAAACGCCCATGGACCTGAAGCATAAATCGCCACATCTTCCCCCCCATGGGTTTCTGCCGACATTGGTACTAATGCCTCTTGAAAATAGTTTTTAGCATTAGTACTAATATCAGTAATATTAAGTCGACCTACCTGGCGTCTACCAGATTGGTCATGTATAGCGCCAAGCCCACTATAGTAACCAAGTGTTGTGTAGGGCATACCATCCGCTGCCAGCGTGGGCTTCGTATTTGGTTGCCCTTTGCTGTTATTGCCAACCACTTTACCCAATATTGGGTTACCACGTGTAGGATATCCTCCCATAGTAAATACATGACTGTGGTCCGCTGTTACTATAATCAACGTCTCTCGCGAATCAGTCATTTTTCTTGCTGTTGCTACTGCATTGGCAAACTCAACCGTATCATGCAGGGCTAGGTAAGCATTCCCCGCATGATGACCATGATCAATTCGTCCTCCTTCAACCATCAGAAAAAAACCATTTTCATTTTTTTCTAAAACTTTAATTGCCTTAGAGGTCATTTCTGATAATGAAGGTTCCCCACCTTTATCATCACTTCTATCAGCTTCAAAAGCCATATGAGAGCGATTAAAAAGTCCTAATAAATGATCAACATTTTCTGCTTTAACAGCTTTAAACTGTTTTGCATTCCAAACAAATTGAGACTTGTCATATTGGGTTAGCCATTCATTTACTAAATTACGTCCATCCCCCCTTGTACCGGTTTTATTTGGTTCTTCTGGATCAGCTTGGTTATCAGGCAAAAAACTCCTACGACCACCACCCAGCGCTACTTCCAAACCATCACCATAGGAAAACTCAACTAACTGCCTTGCTATATCTTTACAGCCAGCTCGCTTTGCTGCAGTAGGTAAGTCTTTGTCATCTTCCCAATTTCGTTCAGGGGTATGAGCATAAGTAGCAGCAGGTGTTGCATGAGTAATTCGCGCAGTAGTCACAACACCTGTTGACATTTCAGCCTCTTCGGCCTGCTCCAGTAATGTCATTACTTTGTGTTGCTTCGAAGTTTCACAGTCTCCTCGAATTGCTTGCTGACCAACAGAGATAACCCCAGCCAAGGTTTTTACCCCTGTTACCATGGCCGTCATCGTTCCAGCGGAATCTGCTGTTTGCTGGTTAGTGTTATAGGTTTTTGACAACCCCACATAAGGGAGTTTCTCAAACGCTAGAAGGTTTTCTTCTCCCGCTTTCTCTTTTAATTGGCCATCTAAAATTCTGGCCGCAGTCACTGTGGATACTCCCATACCATCACCAACAAACAAAATAACATTACGTGCCAGTGCAGTATTTGACTGCTGCCTGATCGCTGCTGCTACTGCTTGCTGGCCTGCTTCATACCAGGTATCCGAGCTTTCTTGCTGAGCTATAGAGACTTTTGGTAAACAACACCAGATAATTAGCAAGCACTTACCAGCAATCCTTTTCACTGTTAGTTGCATGATATTTTCCTTAACCATTATGACACCAGTAATTTAAACTGAATTTATTTATTACGACCGTTCTATTAAATTTAATTATTATTGTTGATATTGAGCCACTTCTATATGTCAGTAAAATGACCGCTTTTTTAACAAGAAGTGTAAAGCAAATTTATATGTTTAAACAGCTTAATACCAAACGCCTGAAAGGAGTGCCACTCAACTTATCATTAGTTGACCAACGGCTAGCTGCTATCCAGCAATCGGCACCTCTTGTTGGTAAATGGTTATATTGGTGTAATCCTGACTATTCTGCAGTCACCAATAAAGAGTGGATTGAACACTGCATGAATCAACAAACACTTAATACCGAGTTCAACTTTGCTTTTATCAATAAAAAGACCCAAGAATATATTGGTGAAACTAGAATAAGTGGCATTAACTTCCCCCATGGCTTTACCAATCTTAGCTATTGGGTGAATGCCAGTTGTCTGAAACAAGGTTATGCATCTGAAATAATTACTGCAGCTGCTCAGTTTTGTTTTGAAGCGCTTAATTTAATTCGAGTAGAAATTGTGGTCGATACTGATAATCATGCAAGTATTAATACAGCTAAAAAAGTTGGTGGGCAATTTGAAGGTAAGCTTCGGCATCGCAGTAGAATAGAAGACAAACCCCGGGATTCGTATATGTTTGGCTTATTTCCTGACACGTTAGTGCTGCATCCTAAAGCAGAAGCAGTATAATAGTACTGTATAAAATCTAGCTTTGAGTATTAACCTTTATGCTGCATATTGTGCTTTTTGAGCCAGAAATACCACCCAATACTGGCAATATTATCCGGTTATGTGCAAACACTGGCTATCAGTTGCATTTAATAGAGCCATTAGGCTTTGACTTAGATGATAAAAAATTGCGTCGTGCGGGTTTGGATTATTCCGAGTTTGCCAAACTAGCAGTGCATAAGTCACTTGCAGGCTTTTGCCAGTCAGTCAATGTCAATCGCTTGTTTGCTATTAGTACCAAAGGCTCTACTCTCCACACTGATGTTCAGTATGAACCTAATGATGCACTATTATTTGGCCCAGAAACCCGAGGACTACCTAATAATGTTTTGCAAAATGAGGTTAAACCTGAGCACATTGTAAGGCTACCCATGAAGCCCAACAGTCGTAGTATGAATTTATCTAACTGTGTTTCAGTGATGGTTTATGAGAGTTGGCGACAACTGGGTTTTAAAGGTGGGGAGTAAGACGTAATAGAGGGGCTAATTAATGCCCCTTTATTGTTTAATTAAATAGCTAGATTACCCCGTAGGTATCAAGCTTATTGAATAGTTTCTGGCTGCTGTTGCTCTTGCTCACGCTGCTGTAGTGCTTGAGCATACAACGCATCAAAATTAACTGGCGCTAACATAATTGGAGGGAAACTACCGCGTAATACCAAGCTATCGATGCACTCGCGAGCATAAGGAAATAGAATATTAGGGCAAAAAGCACCTAGTGTTTGATGCAATGAAGCATCATCTAATCCTCTGATCAAGAACACCCCTGACTGCTGAACTTCAACAACAAATGCAGTCTCTTCATTATTAGTAACAGTAACTGTTAGGGATAACACAACTTCAAACACACCATCTTCAAGCTGGGTATTTTGCGTGTTCAGATCCAAATTAACCTGTGGCTGCCATTCTTTAGTGAAAATCTCAGGTGCCTTGGGCGACTCAAATGAAAGGTCCTTCACATAGATCCGCTGTAATGCAAACTGAGGTTGATTTTCTTCGCCAGCGGCCTGATTTTGTTGGTTTTCAGCCATTTATGTAATTCCTTAGTTAATTTCTGTTTAATATCGTAAGCGTGCCAGCAATACTAACTCAGCTGACGCACTTCGTCATTCATCACCACGTTGGCCTGTGACAGCAACCATAGCACTATTCTGTGTTTGTGTCGCAAAATAAAGACGACTCTCGCTGTCTGCTATGCTTGTGGATTTGATTACTGGTATTCAGCGATCAGCGGGTCAAGTTTACCTGCTCTCTCTAAAGCGTAAAGCTCATCACAACCGCCCACATGCCGCTCACCAATCCAAATTTGCGGCACAGAGGTACGCCCCGCCTTTTCAGCCATCACTCTACGTACTGCGGGCTTACCATCCACACTAATCAGTTGATAAGGAACCTGTTTGCTATCCAGCAGGCGCACTGCTCGGATACAAAAGGGACAATAAGCTGAGCTGTAAATAGTTATGCCACTCATTTCTCTATAACTTCCTCAGCAATCATTACTGGCCAATAAAAAGTCACTTAATCACCGGCAAGTTTTCACTGGTCCAGGTTTGCATGCCACCTTGCAGCCTCATTACTTGCTCAAAGCCCGCTGCTTTAAGTGCTTTACCTGCCGTACTACCTTGTTGCCCCATTTTATCAACAATAACAATGGGCTTATCCTTATGCTTATCTAACTCTTTCATCCGTTCAGCAAACTTGGCAGAAGGAATATTGATAGCATTAACAATATGCCCCTCTTGGAATTCCTTACCATCTCGAACATCTACCACTATTGCATCTTTGTTGTTTACTGCTGAAGTTAGCTGACTGGTGGTGATAGTTGCCCCAGCTTTGCGCCCTTCGGTATAAATTAAAGCCGCTAATAGCGCTATAAATGCAGTAACCAAGTATGGATGGTTGACAACAAACTCTATCAATTTCTCCATTTGTATTCAGACCTTGCGATTAAATAGGGTGGCAAGTATACAGGTTTCAATAACCAGGCTAAATAGCTGTTAACAGGTTAAATGACAAACATTGAACGCTATAAAAACCCCATTGCCCCCTAACCCGAATATTTCATCAGATATCAAAGGTTCTGGGCATTCTGACTAAACAGTTCGCTTTATTTTCTGACAAGCCTTGGTGGCTCTATGGCTCGAGGTAAATGGAGCAAAATGTAACGCCAGAAAGTGCAGAAATTTGATAAACAAGCCTGGGTACAAACTTAACAATGGTTTCACTCAACTACATGGATTTTTTCTGTGGTTTGATGAAATATTCGGGCTAATAGACCTCTAATTAGAATCTCGCTAATATCTCATTACTCGCTTTTTGTACCATTTACTATTGAGCAGCACTGAATTATGAGTAACCAACGACGTACTACCGCCTTACTAATTCTTGATGGCTTTGGCTATAGCGAAACCTCAGAGTCCAATGCAATTGCTGCGGCAAACACCCCTGTTTGGGATAAACTGTGGCAGCATAATCCACACAATTTGATTTCAGGATCAGGCATCGATGTGGGGTTACCCGATGGCCAAATGGGTAACTCTGAAGTCGGCCATATGAACCTAGGTGCAGGACGGGTTGTTTATCAGGACTTTACCCGCATCACCAAAGCCATTGCGGACGCGTCTTTTTTCACCAACCCAACGCTGACAGGCGTTGTTGATAAGGCTATTGCTGACAACAAGTCAGTTCACATCTTAGGCTTATTATCACCTGGTGGTGTCCACAGCCATGAAAATCATATTTTGGCTATGATTGATTTGGCTGCTCAGCGTGGTGCCAAAGCAATTTATGTGCATGCATTTTTAGACGGTCGAGACACTCCACCACGGAGTGCTGAAGCTTCTTTGAAGCGCATCGAAGCAAAGCTTGCTGAACTGGGTAAAGGACGCATCGCCAGCTTAATTGGTCGTTACTTTTCCATGGACCGTGATAATCGTTGGGACCGAGTTGCTGCTGCTTACAACATGCTTACTGAAAGTAGTGCTGAATTTTCTGCAGAAGACCCAGTTGCTGGTTTGCAGGCTGCTTACGCACGGGATGAAAATGATGAATTTGTTAAAGCTACTGTTATTACCCCTGCTGATAATAAGCCAGCAGCAATCGAAGACGGTGATGCAGTAGTGTTTATGAACTTCCGTGCTGACCGAGCCAGACAATTGACTCGCGCTTTTGTTGAAGACGACTTTACTGGCTTTGAGCGTAATTGCCGCCCTAACCTGGCTGGCTTTGTCATGCTCACCCAATATGCTGCAGATATTCCTGCACCTTGCGCCTTTCCACCGGCTTCTTTAAAAAATACCCTAGGTGAATATCTATCATCTTTAGGTAAAACCCAGTTACGAATAGCGGAAACTGAGAAATATGCTCATGTAACCTTTTTCTTCAGTGGCGGCGAAGAAACACCTTATGACGGCGAAACCCGAATATTGATTAACTCTCCAGATGTTGCCACTTATGACCTCAAGCCCGAAATGAGTGCACCGGAAGTAACTGATAAATTAGTTGAAGCAATTACCAGTGGTCAATTTGACCTTGTGGTTTGTAATTACGCTAATGGTGATATGGTAGGCCATACGGGCAATTTTGATGCAGCAGTGAAAGCCGTTGAATGCTTGGATGAGTGCGTTGGCCGAATCATCCAAGCACTAGAACAAGTGAATGGTCAGTGTTTAATTACCGCTGACCATGGCAATGTAGAACAAATGAGTAATGAAGAGACTGGTCAGGCCCACACTGCCCATACTTGCGAACCTGTACCATTAGTCTATGCTGGCCCCAAGGCTATTAAAATTAAAGATGGTGGTATCTTGTCAGACGTTGCTCCCACTATCCTCAGCTTAATGGATATACCTGTTCCAGAAGAAATGACAGGAAAGGTATTGATTGAACCTGCAAACTAGGGGTGGTACATACGTCAAATAAGGTAAACCCATGCTTATTTCCTCATAATCCAAAAAAGAAAACTCAAAAATTAGCGGAATTAATCTACCGTTTCTCTCTCTAAAAACCCAACTTATAAGTTGGGTTTTTACTTTGCGACATCTTTAATTAGCAGGCATACTTAAAAAACACCTCCTGGTGTGTTTATTTTAATTTTTCTAACTACAAGTGTTGTAATCAATGTTGAAGTTAATTTTTTCTCTAACCAGACAGCTATATAAACCTATCTGCATTTGTTTAGTTAGCAGCACCATGTTACTCAATAGTGGCATGAGCTGGGCTAATCCTGAATTACAGGAAAAAGAAAAGCAGTTAAAACAACTACAGACTGAAATTCAAAAAACTCAGCAACTACTGCAAAAAATCAAACAGCAACGCTCTAATGTTCAGCAATCCCTGCAAACCAATGAACAAGAAATGGAACGGCTTCATAAGAAGGTACAAGAAATTGAAGGCCGGCTGCAGGAGGGCCAGAAACAACTAAAAAAGCTCCAAACTAGGCAACACCAGCTTAGTGTTGCCAAACGCCAGCAACAGCAGCAGTTAGAACAAACCATGTTACTGGCACTATATACCGGCCAAGATTCCCATATAAAAATGCTGCTTAACCAGCAGCAGCCTACAGATGTAGCCCGCACTCAAAAATACCTTGGCTACCTGGCTCAAGCACGTCAGCAAAAAGTCACTGAGTTTAACCAAACCATTCAATCTCTTACTCAGGTGAGTCAGCAAATTGAAACCACTAACACTGAATTAAAACAGCAACAATTGGCCCTCGTCGAACAAAAGCAAACACTTACAACAAAAAAAGCAAAAAGACGCTTATTACTAAGGCAATTGGAACAAGAGCTTGCTCAACAGGACCAAGCTCTGGCTAACAAACAAAAAGAACGCTCAGAGTTAGAACAAGTCCTTAAAACCCTAGCAAAAACCATAACACCACTACCGCTTCCTGGTACCCCTTTTTACAAGCAGCGAGGCAAATTACCTTGGCCAATCCAAGGACAAATCACAAACCGCTATGGCAGCCCGAAAAAACAAACTAAATTAAAGTGGCAGGGTCTATTCATTCAGAGTACAGAGGGCGCATCAGTGTCTGCAGTGCATCATGGTCGAGTAGTATTCGCAGACTGGCTACGAGGCTCAGGACTGTTAATTATTGTGGACCATGGCGACAGCTACATGTCTCTTTATGCACACAACCAAACCTTGCTGAAAGAAACCGGGGAATGGGTAAAAGCAGGAGAATCTATTGCAACTGTCGGGAATACAGGCGGAAACAGTCAAACCGGGCTTTACTTTGAGATAAGGCACAAGGGGCGGCCACAAAACCCAAGTGGCTGGATAGTTGCCCGCAAGTAAATAACCTGCTAATTAAAGTGATTCAAGGACTGATTTAATGGATAAAGATCACGAATTGCGAGGGCCTCAGCAGAGGATGTTACAAGGGCAGTGGTTTTACAGTATCTCATAGGATATAAATACCTTATTAGAGTTCTTAAATCGAGAGTTTTTAATGATCAGCAAACGCTTAAAGTTTTCACCATCAGTTCGTCATCTCGCTTTCGCAGTGACTGCCTTAGTTAGTAGCCTAGCGTTTGCCGAAGTCGATTCAGATCAACCCCTGAAAGGTCGCCTGCCATTAGAAGAACTTCGCACTTTCGCTGAAGTGTTTGATCGTATCAAGGTGGCATATGTTGAAAATGTAGACGATAAAACCCTCTTAGAAAATGCTATCAAAGGCATGTTAACAGGGTTAGACCCCCACTCAGCCTACCTTGATCCCAAAGACTTTGAAGATTTACAAATCAATACCACCGGCGAGTTTGGCGGACTTGGTATTGAAGTTGGCATGGAAAACGGTTTTGTTAAGGTAATTACCCCGATTGATGACACACCTGCAGAGCGTGCTGGGATAGAAGCGGGTGACCTTATTATTAAGCTTGATCAAAAGCCAGTAAAAGGAATGAGCCTAAACGAAGCCGTTGACATGATGCGAGGCAAACCTGGCGAGCCCATTACCTTAACAATTGTCCGTGAGGGGTCAAGCAAACCTTTTGATATCGTGGTTAAGCGTGACATTATTAAAGTGCAAAGCGTCAAATCCAAAGCGCTTGATGACGGCTATGGCTACATTCGAATTACTCAGTTCCAAATTGATTCTGGAAGCGAAGTCGTTAGTGCAATCAAAAAACTAGGCAAAGCCAATAAAGGTCACCTAAACGGATTAATACTCGACCTGCGTAATAACCCAGGTGGCGTTTTGCAAGCAGCTGTAGATGTATCTGATGCCTTTTTGAAAAAAGGCGTAATTGTCTACACTAAAGGCCGTATTCCTAACTCTGAACTACGATTTAAAGCAGATGAAAAAGACCCATCCAATGGCATACCTGTCGTTGTGCTAATCAACAGTGGCTCAGCGTCTGCTTCAGAAATTGTGGCAGGAGCACTGCAAGACCATAAGCGGGCCATCATTATGGGAACTGATAGCTTTGGCAAAGGCTCAGTGCAAACTGTGTTACCACTCAATAACGAACGAGCCTTAAAGCTAACTACAGCACTGTATTACACCCCTAACGGGCGTTCTATCCAAGCCCAAGGAATTGTGCCTGACATTGTTGTAGAAAGGGCTAAAGTCACCAAACTAGATCAAGGGCTAACCTACAAAGAAGCAGATCTGCAAGGTCATTTGGGTAATGGCAATGGGCTGGAAGATAAACCCAGCAGCAAAAAGGCCAAAAAAGTCGACAAACAACTGGAAGACGATCACCAGCTACAACAAGCACTCAGCTTACTTAAAGGTTTGAGCATAGCTAAAAAAGCAGTTAAATAGAAAACATTTAAAAACCAACATAAAAAGCCGCTGGCTCTAATTAAATCAGCGGCTTTTTTATGGATACTATTTTATCACTTTCTCAAACTTTTTCCTTTTGATAAGCTAACTGCCCCATAATATAAGTCGCCGCTACTGCTCGGTCGTCACCTAGCATAGTGAGCACAAATAATTTTTCTGCTAAATCTGTTGTATGTTCCAAACGATATTTTATCAAAGGCGTTGCTTGGTAATCTAACACGACAAAATCAGCTTCTTTCCCCTTAGCAAAATTCCCAATTTTACTATCAAGATTAAGTGCTTTGGCACCTCCTAAGGAAGCCAAGTAAAATGATTTTAACGGAGACAGTTGTTGCCCTTTTAACTGGCTGACTTTATACCCATCCCCAAGCGTTTGCAGTAATGAAAAACTGGTACCTGCTCCAACATCGGTTCCCATCCCTACTTTAACACCATACTTTTCCATTTTAGCCAGATCAAATAAACCACTACCTAAAAACAAATTAGAAGACGGGCAAAAAGCTAAAGCTGAATCAGTTTCAGCTAAACGCCGGCACTGATCATCACAAAGATGCACCCCATGGGCAAATATAGACTGACTACCCAATAACTGATGTTTATCATAAACATCAAGATAATCTTCGGCATCAGGAAACAGCTGTTTGATTAATTCAATTTCATCAGTATTTTCAGATAAATGTGTATGCAGATAAACATCTGGAAATTCCTGTAGCAACTGCCCGGCTTTAGCCAACTGTTCATTACTTGACGTAATTGCAAACCGTGGCGTCACTGCATATAACAAGCGATCCTGTTGATGCCAACGCTCAATCAAAGCTTTAGATTGTTGATAGCTGGCGTCTGGGGTATCCAATAAAGCCTCTGGCGCTTGTCGGTCCATCATGACTTTGCCAGCAATCATTCTTAGCTTTCTTTGTTGAGCTTGGCTAAAAAAAGCATCCACTGATTCAGGATGAACGGTGCCAAAAACTAAAGCCGTAGTTGTACCATTACGCAGTAACTCGTCAAGAAAGACCTCTGCCACTTCTGCCGCATGGGCCTGGTTGACAAAAGCCATTTCTGCAGGAAAAGTATATTTATCAAGCCAGTCCAGCAGTTGCTCTCCATAGGAGGCAATCATGCCTGTTTGAGGATAATGAATATGTGTATCAATAAATCCAGGTGTAATTAAGCAGTTTGGATAGTGATTGACTGTAATAGACTGAGGCAACAGGGGTAACAACTGCTCAGCATCCCCTATTTGATCGACATAACCATTTTTAACAATTAGCAGTCCATCGGGAAAATATTGATAAGCCTGATCACCTGTAATGGCAGGGTCGGCAATGAAGTGAAGCAAAGCTGCGCGAACAGCGGTAATAGTGTCTGACATGCTATTTAGACTCTTTCTCTTAGCTTATTACTGTCCCCATCACGAAAGGTTTTTAACTCACGTTTCGGGTAATAAAAAGACGTCTTTTCGGAAAGCCGACACTTCATAGAGCATCACATGCATTATGAAAACACCAGCACCCCGTAACCCCAGCACTACTGCAAAGTGCATAAAACACTGCACTATACGCACAAAAACCAAGCCATTGGCTTGGTTTTGTTAATTACAAGAGGTTAGCTTATCCTACAAAATCTTAAAAACTTGACCATGAGGACAAACTGTAACGAGCATAGCTTGAATATTGCCTGGTGTAAACACTCCCAAAATACCCCAGGCCATAAACAGTTAATCACTTACACGCTTAATTCCACATCCCTTAAGGATAATTTGAGTAATTTGTTCAGCTGCCAGTTGATAGTCGTCTTCTTCAAGTGTTTCTTTACCCAACACTGCTTTCACTTGCTCACCAAAGTCTGCGTAATGCTGAGTAGATGCCCAAATTAAGAACAATAAGTGATAAGGGTCAACACGGTCCATTTTGCCTTGGGCTATCCAAGCTTTAATGACACTAGCTTTTTCTGCTACCCAATTTTCGAAGTCAGTTTCAATATATCGACTTAAAAATGGAGCGCCGTGAATGACTTCGCTGGCAAATATTCTTGACGCTAACGGGTTGGTTTTAGAATACATCACCTTGGAATGAATATAGGCAGCTAAAGCCTCTGCCGGGTCATCATCTGGTTTAATATCGTTGAACGCTGAATTCCACAGTTCGATAATGTTATGTAACACAGCACCATAGAGGTCCAGCTTGCTTTTAAAGTAATAGTGAACATTTGCTTTTGGAAGACCAGCCCTTTCAGCTATTTTCCTAACAGATGCTCCTTTAAAACCATGGTTAACAAACTCAATTTCAGCTGCATCGATAATCAACTGCTCGTTTTGTTGGCGAATTTTACCAGTAGGCTTGCGCTGTTTATCAGCCGCCGCCTTTGCCAGAATATTCTCAGTACTACTCATCAGCTAAGCCACATCAAATGTTAATTGAACCGGAATAGGCTATGGCCCTACAGGCAACCTTTTCTCCAAAAGGCGATACCCTTTCCTAACCTCTATAGACTAGCCTATCAAAGCTTGTCGCTACTCCCAAGCAATAACTGTCAAAGTAGCTAATAACCATCTACCACCGTCACAACAACTAAAGATTGAAGACATTCGCAGCATATTAGCCAATGTGAGCAGCCATTACTCCAGCAAGGTACAAAACTGACTACAGATGAGACATGCTATATTGTAATAACAGGTATTAATATGAACCGGCTATACGTGTTTTAACTAGTAATATGTGGCCAAAAATTATTGCATTACTACTCCTGACGATATCCTGCAATACAGCGAGTAAAGTTAAATACTTAGATGTTTCGGTAATGAATTTAGGTGGACCAATGGGGTCTGCTTTTCGCTACTTAGCCACTGAATTCCAGCGTCGCCATCCAGGAGTAAAAGTAAGACTATATTCCGAAGTTGATGCAAATTATAAAAAAAAACTTATCGAGTGGCTAACGGCTGAAAAAGGCATGGATGTTTTATACTGGCAAGCAGGTGAACGACTGTTTCGACTAGCCAGAGCAAACTATATCATGCCTATCTCCTCATTATGGCAACAGCAGCAATGGAATAATGCCTTTTCACCCGGCATGCAAAACCTGGTAAAATTGAACGATAATTTTTATGGCGTACCATTTAGCTATTACCACTGGGCAATTTATTATAAAAAATCCACCTTCAAAAAACTGAATATAACCCCACCCACTCACTGGGATGAATTGATTGAAGCATGCAAAAAAATACGCTCTGCTCAAATCACTCCCATCATATTGGGTAATAAGTTCGAATGGCCTGCTGAATCCTGGTTTGACTATATTAACTTAAGAGTAAATGGAATCGAGTTCCATCAAGCATTATTAGCTGGAGATATTTCCTATAAAGATCAACGAGTCAAACAAATATTTATTCACTGGAAACAATTAATTGATAACAAATGTTTTAATCCATTACCTGCAGAATATGATTGGTATGAGCTATTACCTGAGTTAAATCGTGAAAACTCAGCAATGATGTTAATCGGCCATTTCATGACCAGCAAAGCATCCCAAAGTTTAATCAATGATCTCGATTTTTTTCCATTTCCTACAATAAATCCCTCAATACCACAATATGAAGAAGCACCAACAGACGTATTTACCATTCCTAACAACACCAAAAACCTAAAGTTGGCTGAGCAGTTTTTAATAATGGTTGCAAAACCCGATGTTCAAACCATTCTTAATCAAAAAATGAAGTTTTTACCCCCCAGACTTGGCGCACATGTAAGCGAACAAGCACTCACAGAAAAAGGCAAAAGATTATTAGATCAAGCAAAAGGAATTACTCAATTTTTTGACCGAGATGCCCCTAAACCAATGGTAGATATTGCTAATGCACTGTTTGCTGATTTTTTAGAAACAACTGATATTGAAACAGTTACAGATAAACTGGAAGCAGCACGGCGCAAGCTGTACAACAAACAATAATTACCTATTCACAAGAGACTCTTCATTTCAAATTCACAATTTTATATTTTAATGTTGTCTTAAATTGAATAAGGACAACTTCATGAAATTTTACAAATTAAAACTAATCAATTTTTTATCTGGCATTACTTTCTGTGCAATCACTCTTTTCTGCTTAATCTCACAAAAGGTATTGGCCTTTGGCCAAAATGGTCACCGCATTGTGGCCCATATTGCAGATGTACACCTAACGTCTAAAACAAAAGCTGCCTTAAAACAAATCACAGGCAATAATCAGCTAGCACAGCTCTCCACTTGGCCAGACGAAATCAAATCAGAACCTACCTGGGATTACGCAAAACCCTGGCATTACATTTCCATTGATGACGATGAACCTTTTGAAGGGCTAAAACGCAGCCCAAATGGCGATATATTATCTGCCTTAGAGCATTTCGAGAGCATATTAACCAACCCAAAAACCAGTCAGCTTGATAAATGGCAAGCATTAGCGTTTTATACCCACCTGGTTGGCGATATTCATCAACCATTGCATGTAGGACGCCGTAATGACCGAGGCGGAAATGACATAACAGTTAACTGGTTTGAACAAAGCTCCAATCTACATGTTGTGTGGGACACCGATTTAATTGAAAACCAACAGCTAAGTTATACAGAATATGCCAGCTTTCTTAATAACCCCACAGCCAAACAAATAAAAGACTGGCAAACATCCTCATACCTAGATTGGGCAAAAGAGTCCAAAGAACTTAGAAATCAAGCCTACGACTTTCACAGCATACTCTCAGACATACCTCAGTTAAGCTATAAATATGCTGATCAAAAAACTAAAATTATTAATGAAAGGTTATTAATGTCAGGTGTGCGGTTAGCGGGAAAACTGAATAGTTTTTTTGATTAAAAATACAAACAAAAAAAGCGGTAACATAGTTACCGCAAAAAAACGCTCGCTTTGTGAATGATGCAACAGTTATGTCCACCATTCTGTCCTTCATGAACAACTTCTTCAAGAGTAAATAAAGAGTACGCCAGAATCTCACCTAGCGAAACAGCTTTAATAAATATAAATTAAATGAGATACAGTAATATTAAAAAATTAAGCACTCACATTTTAATTAAACACAAAAAAAGGCCACACAAGCGACCTTTTTTATTAAAATAATGAAAAAAACAAGCATTCACTTTCTCAATACAAACGGTTTATTGCACTCGTGAAATATATTTAACTACAAGCGCATTTCTATGCCTTGGTCGCTTAAGTATCGCTTGGCTTGAGGAATTGAGTATTCACCAAAATGAAAAATACTAGCAGCAAGTACCGCATCAGCTTTACCTGATTTAATCCCCTCAACTAGATGATCCAGGTTGCCTGCTCCACCAGAGGCAATTACGGGAATCACTACTGCTTCGCTGATAGCACGGGTTACCCCTAAATCATAGCCATTTTTAACACCATCCTGATCCATACTGGTCAAAAGGATTTCACCCGCTCCATACTGCTCCATTTTTCTTGCCCACTCGATTGCATCGATTCCGGTTGGCTTTCTACCACCATGAGTAAATACTTCCCATCTATCCGATTCACCCAATTTACTTACTTTTTTAGCATCGATGGCTACCACAATGCATTGAGCACCAAATTTTGCAGAGGCCTCTGCAACAAACTCTGGGTTAAATACAGCTGTTGTGTTAATACTGACTTTATCAGCGCCAGCATTAAGCAGGTTTCTGATATCTTGCAAATTACGAATACCACCGCCTACTGTGAGTGGAATAAATACTTCACCTGCTATCTTTTCTACCGTATGGATGGTGGTATCTCTTTCTTCGTGACTCGCGGTAATATCCAGAAAAGTTAATTCATCTGCACCTTGCTCATTGTAACGTTTGGCAACTTCTACCGGGTCCCCTGCATCACGAATATCAACAAACTGAATTCCCTTTACAACCCGACCATTCTCTACATCCAAGCAAGGGATGATTCGTTTGGCTAATCCCATTTTCTTTTACCTCACAGCTTTATACCCTTCTCAAATGATTTTAAGGGTTTGTTGTCGTCGCTGAGCACACAAGGATGGTGTGAATGCAGTTTATGCAGGAGCAATAAACTGTCTTCGCCCCAATCATTTATAAAATACATAAACTCGGGGCCTCATCACTCGACGGCCGCCCCTAAAAACCATTCGATTTGGCTATAACTGCACTTTATTATTTAGCTGTTTTGATCACAATATTGCTGAGCTTCAGCCAAGTTTAAACCACCTTCGTAAATAGCCCGACCGGTAATGGCACCTTCAATGCCGTCTTTAGCAACTGTTTGTAAGGCTTTAATATCATCCATGTTGGTAATGCCGCCAGATGCAATTACAGGAATATCAATCGCTTTAGCCAACGCTTGGGTGCTTGCTACATTAACCCCTTGCATCATGCCATCCCGAGCAATATCCGTGTACACAATTGCGCTAACCCCATCTCCTTCAAATTGACTTGCTAATTCTGTGATTTCAATATCCGACACCTGTGCCCAACCATCAGTAGCCACCTTGCCATCTTTAGCATCCAAGCCAACAATGATATGTCCAGGAAAAGCTTTACAGGCTTCCTTAACAAATTGTGGTTGTTTAACTGCTTGAGTGCCAATAATCACGTAAGTCACTCCTGCATTTAGGTAGTGCTCAATCGTTACTAAATTACGAATGCCTCCACCTATCTGAATAGGCAAGTTTGGGTGAGCTTTGGCTATCTGGTTTACTATTTCGCCATTAACCGGCTTGCCTTCAAAAGCGCCATTTAAATCCACCAAATGTAAACGACGCCCGCCTTGTGCTACCCAATGGCTAGCCATGGCAACTGGATCTTCAGAAAAAATGGTAGCATCAGCCATATCACCCTGACGCAGTCGAACACAGGCACCATCTTTTAAATCAATTGCAGGAATAATCAACATTATGCTATGTAAACCTTTAGTTATTAGCTTTCACCATTCCAAGACATAAAATTAGCAAGCAACTGCAAACCAGCTTGAGCACTTTTTTCTGGATGAAACTGTACGGCAAATAAATTATGTTGCCCAACCGCTACATCAATTAAATGACCATATTCACAACGGCCTTTAACCAATGCCACATTTGCAGCTTTGACATAATAACTATGGACAAAATAAAACCGACTATCCTGCTCAATATTATGCCACATTGGGTGTATTGTTTGGGTTTGATGGACTTGATTCCACCCCATGTGAGGTACTTTTAAGTGTTGACCACTGGAGTCTGTTAATTCTCGACCAAAAAATTTTACCTGACCAGGTAGCAAGCCTAAACAATCAACCCCGTTATTTTCTGCGCTATGTTCAAATAGCATTTGCATACCAACACAAATGGCCAGAATCGGTTTACTGTCAAACACCTCGGTAATGACTTGATCTATACCTGCCTGGCGAACGGCAGCAACACAATCACGAATAGCACCCACGCCTGGGAACACAATCCGGTCGGCTGCTTTAATATGATGAGACTCACTGCTAACGATTACTTTGGTATCTGGCGCTGCTACTGCTTCCAGGGCTTTTGCAACAGAGTGCAAATTGCCCATACCATAATCGACAACGACTACTTTGTTCACTCGCTCGATTCCTCTTAAGTAGTCTTTTTATAAACAACCTTTGGTTGATGGCATCATGCCTAGCATACGTGGATCTGGCGTCAAGGCCATACGTAATGCTCTACCAAACGCTTTAAATATGGTTTCAGCCTGGTGGTGGGAATTTTGACCTCGTAGGTTATCCACATGCAGAGTCACTAATGCATGGTTGACAAAACCTTGGAAAAACTCATGGAAAAGGTCTACATCAAACTGGCCTATCGTAGCTCGGGTAAAGGGTACATTAAACTCTAAACCTGGCCGCCCAGAGAAATCTATCACCACTCGAGACAGCGCTTCATCCAACGGAACATAAGCATGACCATAACGTTGAATGCCCTTTTTATCTCCCACTGCTTGACTAAAAGCCTGGCCTAAGGTGATCCCAATATCTTCAACGGTATGATGGGCATCAATATGTAAATCACCTTTGGCTTTGATATCAATATCAATTAAACCATGCCGGGCAATTTGGTCCATCATATGATCTAAAAAAGGTACCCCAGTTTCAAACTGAGCCTGACCTGTTCCATCCAAGTTGATAGTGATTTTTATTTGAGTTTCTAAGGTATTTCTTTCTACAGTGGCCTGCCGATCAGCCATACAACACTCCTGGAGTATCTATCTCCATCAAATTACGGTATGAATAACCTACAATTGGCAATTATATACTGAACAGTATCCATTGGTCAGGGGTTTTCCCGTTATAACATCTATTAATATCAACTTTTCAACCTTTTAAAATAGATTATTTATGTATATACAACCTAAAGAACACCCAAAAATTAACTTGAATTTTTGTGTATATACAAAATAACTTAATTTATAGATAGAATTTCAGTTATGCTCATGTATAGCCAAATCAGATAAAACCAAACAGAATGTAAAGCAGTAGATATAACGAGGAGTCACTCCGATGCAGCAATACCATCATAAATGGATTGATGGCAGTCCTATCAGCTTGTCATGCGGCAAAGTAGTTTGTATTGGCAGAAATTACGCAGCCCATGCAGCCGAACTCAATAACCCCATTCCAACCAGTCCGTTATTATTTATCAAGCCGGCTACTGCTGTAGTACCCCTTGAGAAACCATTACAACTACCCGACAACTTGGGTGAAATTCATTATGAAACAGAGCTAGCTATATTAATTCAACAACCAATAAAATCTGCTAGCCCTGAAGAAGCTATCAATGCAGTTGGTGGTATAGGGCTAGCCTTAGATTTAACATTGCGTGAACTACAAAGCCAGCTAAAAGAAAAAGGACATCCATGGGAAAAAGCCAAAGCATTCGATGGTAGTTGTCCACTGTCGTCTTTTATTCCATACCACAGCAGTCTACCACTCAATGATTTATATTTTGAATTGAAAATCAATGGCAACACCTGCCAGCAAGGCCAAACTAAATTAATGCTTACCCCTATTGCTGAACTGATAAGTTATGCCAGCCAGTTTTTTACCTTGCAACCAGGAGACGTCGTGCTGACTGGGACCCCAGAAGGAGTTGGCAAACTGAATTCTGGCGACCAACTTACCTTTCAGTTACAAGATTATGCACAATTTTCGACAAGTGTTTCCTGACTTGTTAGCCAAAATAACTACAAAATTAAGCCATAACTGTAATTGCGTTTTTTCAATACTGCATTTAACATGCTGTCATCTTGTCTTCACGCAAATTAGTAACAACGCTTTTTAATAAGAAAAATAAAGGGAATATAACAATGAAAATGGACTTTAAAGTAGTAGCCCTGTTGTCGTCCGTCTGTCTAAGTGGGGAAGTATTTGCAGCAAAACAACTTTATGAGTTTCCTCCTGTTTATCAAATTAATACTGGCTATTCAAAACTATTGGATGCGCAACACAAGCTGGTTGAGGAACAACAAGCACAAACAGCCCAACTCATCAATATCAACAAAAATACCCTTAATGATTTAAAAGCCCATCAACAAATAGAACTTCCACTACCAAATGAAAAAATAACCCTTACGATTACTCAAGCTAAACAAACTCAAAATGGCCTATACATAAGCGCAAATAGTGATAATAACGCTAGCTATTTATCACTCATTAAAACCACTAATTACATTCTCGGCGACTTACATCATCAGGGCCAACTTTATCGAATTAAGCACTTAACTGATGGCAGCTATAGTTTGCTAACTATGCCCAAGCAACAGCATGAGTCAGTTAGCGATGTTCATTCAGACGCCTCTAGTATGATTAAAATGCCAAAGCTCGATATAAACCGGCTATCACATAATCGACGTTATGAAGTAACTGTTATGGTTGCTTATACACAACGAGCAATAGACGACAATGACGGTATTGAAGGGGTTAATGGACTGATTCAAAAAGCCGTTGAAGAATCTAATCAATCATACCAAAACAGTAACATTCCCATTGATCTAAGTTTAGTTTATACCGTAAAGACAGATTACAGTGAATCATTCTTCGATATCTATACAGATGTTGAGCGTTTAAAAGATAAAGAAGATGGCCATATGGACGAGCTTCATCAAATTCGTAACCGATATAAAGCAGATATTACTATTCTATTAACTGGCACGGGTATGGCCTGTGGAGTAGCCCATAGCATTATGGCTGACCCCTCTACAGCCTTTGCTTTAGTAAAAGACAGTTGTGCAACGGGCTATTACTCATTTGCTCATGAAATTGGCCATTTACAAGGCGCTAGACATATAATTACCCAAGATGATTCGCAAGACCCTTTTACTTATGGCCATGGTCACTGCAATCCAGTGGCAGATACCTGGCGCACAGTAATGGCTTATAATTGCGATGTTTCAGGACTAACTCGAATCCCTTTTTGGTCAACGCCTTGGGTCAATTATGAAGAAAGCACCAATATGGGAATTAAAGGCGTTAGCAACAATGCTTTAGTACTACGTCGAACAGCGCCTTATGTATCCTCATTTCGTTAAATTGATAGTGCAACTTACCTCTTTTTCAAATAGAGGTTGTCGTAAAGGTGTTAAAGATAGGCCTATTGTCTGATAAAGGAACAGGCTACTCTTCGCCAATCTTGAATAATCATTCCTTACTCCAGTAGCGCCTTAATATCAATTAATGGCGCTACCACAAGTTACACAGTAATAAAATAGCCCATCAAACGCTAACCATGCCTTAAACTTAGAATAACCTGTTACCCCATATTAATATTTGCGACAGTCTCCAAATAGAGATAGAAATTTCTTTCACAGCCTTTCCCATAATCAGTAGTATTGTTATACAAAACCTTCTTTACATACCGTTATTATTTAACTCCTGTTTCCTGTGATGCAAATCAAACATTATAAATCAATGCGTATTCTGTACGTATTGTTTATACATTAACAAACCACTACAATTGTCTGTTTTATTTACAACCTTAACCGAATATTAGCTGGAATTTAAAGATCACCGATTAATTTTTAAAAGTACATTCATTATTCAATCCACCTTCACAGCTTTATGTGTTACGGAGGCCCAATGTTTAAAAAATTGCTCTATTTTTTCCGCAAAACCAGCAGCCATACTATGGCAAATTCAAACGCTAATGCGAAAAAAGTAGCCGAAATTAATGCAACTAATGTAGATAGTTTAGAAAATAGCGTTGAAAAAATAGTTGAAGAAATAGAGCAAACTTTTACTGATTGGCAACATACTGGTTTAAGCTCAATTCACCCGACTGAAATAGAACAATGCGAAGCATTAATTGAAAAGCTCAATGAAATTGAGCAAGAACAAGCATTAACGAGCAAAAAAGCGCAAAACCTTAACGTGCAGCTTAATAATATAAAAGCAACAATGCAGCTTTATACTGATAAGAACAGCACTTCATCTGATAATACAGAACACACTGATATAAAACCTCTTGACCAAGAATCTTCTGACCATGAAACAGTTAACTCTACTGGTAATTTTGAAGAACGAACATTCATAAAGCCAAACCAATCAAGTGATAGTGATAATAATCAAGAGGTTACTGCTCCCCTGGAAATAACCGATATTTCAGGTACAAACGAGACACCAGATACAAATACACTTGTTAATAAAAATAATAGTGGTGAAACGGTTGATACTATTGAAAGAGCCTATCCTGTTGAAATAGCAACTACAATAAAAGCGACAAACACATCAGAAATAGCAGAACCATTAAACGCTAACCCAGTTAATGATCAGTCAACTGCTGGTGAGCAAGTGGTAGATGAACAGTCTAATAATACTTCAGACACAGAAACCTCTGAAATAGTTGAAGCTAATAATAGTGAGGAACTAGCTTCAGCAGAACCAATAGAAAGTATCTTTAACAATGATACTGTCGCTGATGAACTGACTGAAAATAATGAAACATCAATCCAACCAAGTACTATAGCTGACGTTATTTTTGAGCAGGTACCCGAACCTGAAGAAGCAACTAAAACTACTGAGAAGCAGGTAAGTATCATCAAACCAAATACCGAGAGTGATAGCGAAGAAAATACTTTAATCTATCTGCCAAAACTCACTATAAAAACACCGCTTGTTTGTCTTGAGCAGGCAGAAGTAGCTGAAAATAGTAATGAATATAAAAAACTACCTAAACGCACAAAAAATATGCTTGACAAACATGGCGAATGGGTAAATAAAACAGCCAATCTTCCTTATAAAACAGATATTGCTGTTGAAGATAAGTTAGTATATTTAGCATTTCTCAAACAGCTCTTAACTACCCTCAATAACAAAAAATTAGCACCTGAGAAAAAAGTAGTAGAGCTCTCTAAAATTGAAACTCAAGAAAACTGGCAACCTTTTATTACTAACCATTTTGGTAAAGATCAAGACTGGAAAATTATAAAGGGTCTTGAATCTGAAGTAAAAACAATTAAAGGAATCAGCACTAAACTAGCTGTCATGCTATATAAACAGGGTTACACCAACAAGGAAGCCATTTGTAATGCACCTGACGATGTTCTATTAGCATTGCCACGAGTAGGAAAAGCAACTTTAGAGAAAATACGCCAGTCCAATAGCTAACTCTTCACGAATAATTACTAGGATTTGTTGTCACCCCTCAGCACCAAGGATGGTGTGAATTCAATTTAATCTATAAAAATTCATCATTCATTTGACTAATTATGATGTTAAAAATTTGATCTTGGCAGCTTAGCATTAGAAATATTTCTCTCAATTATCTGCTTTACTATTCCATTTTTCTTCATATACTGTATTTCTTGGTTGAACTTATCAAAAAAATTACCTGCTTCTTTATTTGACAAAGACGCAGATAAAGCTAAATAACCAGCCTCTTCTTCGATTTGGAATACCTCCTTTATATCTTCAAGTTTGATAGTATGGTCTTCATTTTTCAGTGCTTTTAGATACCATTGTATGGTAACCCGATCATTTATATGACAGTCCAACTTTCCTGGAGCAAGCTTACGAATTGCAGCTTCAGGGCCTGTTACGTTGGTTGTGTTTAGCTCATTATTATTAACGCTCCGCCAAAACTTATCTCCCCCCATAAGTACACCCAAGCTCAACACAAACCTGGCGCTTTGTAAATCATCAGGCCAACTTTTCAGTTGTTTAAAATTAATACCTACCCTCATTAGATTTTTAACGTTACAGAATACCGTGGAAATTTCCTGCATTATAGGAACTGAATAATACTTTAGATATGGCCGTTGATCTAGGAAATAATGTGGTGGAAAAATACCTTGTGCCAGGCCAGTCTCTACCATATATAGCGCGCGCTTCCATGGCATTAACTCAATTTTGATATCACTGCGCCCCATTCTTTTAAACGCTTTCATTATGATTTCCACATAAATTCCCTTGGGTACACCATTATCCAGATAAGAAAAAGGTGGATGAAGGCTATCACCCACGATGATAAATGGCTTGTTTTTAGCTGGAGAAACCGACCTTGACTTTTCAGAATATCGCCCCATTAAGACATCATCCATTATTTTATCGATAGTTCCTTGTTTTTTTAATTTAGCTAATCCTTTATTAAATTTTTCCAACCATTTTTCTGCCTGCGGAGATTTATTTGATACCAATAAATACCACTGTCTTTCTTGAATTGCTCTATGGTGGTTCGTTAATAGCTTTTGATCACTTGCTGAAAAGTTTTTTACCAATAATTCGTAGCCTACTTCTGGCTCAATAATAAATAACTGTATTCGCTTTGCAATAAGCTTTTTTAAGTTAATTATATCGGTATTACCTATTTCTGTATCGATTAACTTATTTTCAATAGCATTTTGTATTTGTTCACCATAAAAATACCCACGGGTAACCCCAATTTTATACTGTTTCAAATTTTCTATGGTTTTCCAGTCAAATTGGAAATCTTTACGATGAAAAAATACATGGCGCAATGTTAAAACAGGGTCGCTGAATAGAAAGTACTTTGCTCTCTCTTTATTTTTTGACCATAGCAAAGTAGCGTCAACCTTACCATCCTTAGCCGTTTCCATAGAGCGCTTCCATGGGTAAAAAATATAGACTACTTTAATTCCTTCTAATGCAAATGCTTCTTTGACTATATGCGACCCTGCACCATATTCATTATAGTGCTGAGATAAAAAGGGTGGCCATTCTCCGCTGGCAATACGAATTACATCTTTACTGAACACTATAGGAGATATGAATAGCCAACATAAGAATAACAATCTATATCTCATAAAGTCCCATTTAGTTCATTTGATTGATCTATAGGTATCTATATTATAGGCAGGTAACCAGTGATTGGGTGATAGTAGAAATAGAAAGTGCTATAGGGGCACCTGAGAAATAACTTGAAAAAATTCAAGTTATTAATAAAGGAGTGAGGGTAAATATGTCTTAGCACAATCAATAACGGCTTTTATCCGATGGATTTTATCAGCCCCAAACCTATATACTAGATAAGCATTTGATACTTTGCTTTGCCACTGGGGCAATATGTGCTTTAACTGCCCTGAATTTATGTATTCTTTGACTAAAAAATAGGGGATATATGCCACTCCCTGATTAGATAAGCATAATTCCACCAAAATATTGAAGCTTTGCACAGCAATATCGCCACAAACATCCAACGATACTTCAGTTACCCCATCTTCACAGGAGATCAAAGACCAGGCACGAGGATTATTACTACTTGAAAAAGTCATACAATTTAATTTTTTTAAATCTTTTGGTAGAAAAGTTGGGTGTTGTTGTGCATATTTTTTACCTGCAACTAATACCCTTTTAAACTGTCCTAGCTTATACGCAACAAGGCTTTCATCGTTGACTTTTCCTATCCTCACACCCAAATCAAAAGCTGTGTCTTGCATATCCTCAAATTGATAGCTGAATTTACAGCCCAGAGTAATTTGTGGATACAATTTAGTTACTTGAGGAAAAAACTTAGCCACTACTATCTGGCCAAAGTCTGGGGTGAGAGCTATTCGAACCTGACCACCGGGCTCTTTACTTTGCGTTTCCGCATATTCGAACAAGAACTCACCTTCGGCGATCAGCGATTCAACTCTTGGCAACAGCTGCTGCCCTTCAACAGTCATCATCAATCTCCGCGAGCTTCTCTCCAGCAGTTTTACCCCTAGCCTCTTTTCCAATCGACTTAATTGAGTGCTAACAGCCGATTTAGCAATACCGAGTTTGTTACTTGCTGCAGTAATGCCTCCACAACGAACAACCTCCTGAAAAATGATTAACTCCATGAAGCTCATTGTTCTCAGTTTATGAACCATAAGTTCAAATTCCTCATCTTGTTCTGACAATTAACAAGATTAAACTATTGATCATTAGTTAAACAGCAGATACCAATTTGGAGGCTTAATCATGAAGCAAAATATCTTAATCACCGGTTCAAATATTATTAACAACAAAGTTACTGTTACTACAAGGTCATAATGTTGTCGCTTCCATGCGCGATCCCAAAGGAAGAAATACCAAAATTGCTAACGAAATCAAAAGCTTGGGTGGTACGATTGTAAATATTGATGTCACTGATGAAAGTAGTGTTGCTTCAGGGGTGGCCTCTGCGATTGAACAAGCAGGGCACATTGACGTATTAGTAAATAACGCTGGCATTGGGGTTCATGGAATACAAGAAAGCTTCTCATCTGATGACTTAAAAGCTGTCTTTGAGATCAATGTGTTTGGGCTAAACAGAATGATTCGTGCAATTTTACCCCACTTTCATCAACGCCGCTCTGGCTTGATCCTTAATGTATCAAGCCTACTTGGGCGTATGACTATTCCTTTTTATGGTCCATATAATGCCTCAAAGTGGGCTGTTGAAGCTTTATCAGAAAATTACCGGACTGAGCTGTCAAGTTTTGGTATTGATGTCGCCATCATTGAGCCCGGTGGTTTTCCAACAGAGTTTATCGGCCGACTTTTAAAACCATCAGATACAGCACGTTTAAAAAGCTATGGAGACATGGCCAACGCACCAAAAACTTCACTAGAAGGATTTGAGCAGGCACTGTCTGCCAACCCAGCACAAAATCCTCGGATTGTTGCCGATGCTATCATCCAGGTAATCACTACAGCACCTGGTTCACGACCATTCCGAACAGTGGTTGACAAGATGGGTATGGGAGAGCCAATTGAAGCCTACAACCAGCAATTAGCTACATTAACTAAAAACATTTACCAGGCATTTGGTACCGCCGACATGTTAGAACTGAAAGTGCAATAAATAACAGTATCCTAGTTATGTGTCTCCAATATTGGGGGCACTGCTTTTTGCATTTCTTAACGTTCGAGTATAATGCTTACTTAATTATTAATAAGACAGTTATAATTTTAACTTCAGTTTTCAATATAAATACTTTTTTAGATATTATAACAATTGATAAACCCTAAACTTTTTGTAAAGTTCAACCTCTCATTTTGAATAAAAACTAACTCCTGGTATATTTTTATAATTTAATTATTTATTTTTAAGGAACTGCTTTAAGGTATGTACTTGTAATGGCTCAGCCACACCTTTCACATTATGGCTTCCAAGAAATACAGACGGTTCTGTAATATGTTCAGCAAACTCAGAAGTCAATAATAAGTCTGAGTCTAGTTTTTTAGTTAACTCTTCAAGTCGAGCTGTTCGATTGACTGCAGGTCCCATAACAGTAAAATCTAAACGAGAAAGTGAACCAACATTACCGTAGACTACCTTTCCCATATGCAAACCCACACCAAATGATAAAAGAGGCATGTCTTGTGTAGCTAGCTCTTTATTCAATTGCTGTAATTGATTATTTGCATCAAGCGCAGCCTGTAATGCTGCTATACAAGCATTATCAATTGAACCTAATTCTTCTGCTGTGAATACAATTAGCATTGCATCACCGATAAAGCGCAAAACTTCACCATTATGCTGGGTTACCGCATTTGTGATTAATTCAAAGTAGGAGTTTAACAGTTGTAACATCGCTTCTGTCGACAAAGATTCTGTCAAAGCTGTGAAGTTTCGTAAATCACTATACCATAAGGCACATTCAATCAGCTCAGAGTCTCCTCGCTTTACAATACCGTTGAGAATTTTCTTTCCCGTACTGGGGCCAACATAAGTATTTAACAATGATTTAATAGTATTACGGGCTGAAAATACTTCCAAGACAGGTAATAAATATAAAAGCAATGCCTGCCATTTTTTAAAGTCGCTTTCAGAAAATCCTTGATCATTATCGCTTGCGATAATAAAAGTACTAACTGTTTGATCAGTAAACCCTAAGGGAAAGGCAACATAGTCTGTAATTCCTTCAGAACACAGCTCCTGTAGGACAACGTGGTATTCTGGTGCTAACTCTTTGGTTAGCTTATGACGAACTATGCGACGATGCTCAAGCACTTCCTCTATAGGGCTACCACGATAAGAAGGTGTCTGATCAACTCCATGTGGTGGCGCAAACACTTCAACTTCATCTTTGTCACGCCACCAAGTATAAACTGTAGCCCTTACTTCAGGATCAATAGTATTGAGTGTAATACGTATTCTAGCAACATTTGCGCCTGATTTAATTAAGTGCTCTCCAAGGTCTTTGAGGAACACAGCGGGGTCTGTTATGACTCGCCCCGAGGTTAATAACCAGTGCACCGTTTCAGCTATATTCCAGTCTTCAACGCCTCCCAGTAATATCTCTTGTAAGTTTTTCTGAATGTTGAGTACCAAAGTTATCAATCCACTTACTAGTCTAACTTTAAATTATAACTTGATTGTTTAGTATTATTACTTGCCACGCAAGTATTTTTCACACTCCTCCCTGCAATACTGAATAATGCTAATTTAAGCTCTGTTGTAATATTCCCTGGCCGATAATAATCACCAGTATCTATTTCTGGCTCATACCGTCCATCATTTAACCATAGTGTTACTGACTCAATTGGCTTGCAAGGGCTTGGGTTTACAATTTCCCAAATATACGCAGCATTTGAATTCATTGGGCCCGCAGGAACATGCAATATATCCCTTGCACCATAAGCAATCCTGGTCATATCGTTGGTTTGATGAAGATAAATATCATTCCCAAAACGAATGGGCTCTTCATAAGTCGAACCATCTGTATAATTGATAGTTAAATACGCAATCTTACCACCGTCCCTACCATCATCTGTTGTGTAATAGTTACGGTACATTTGTTGAATTCGTTGCATATAGTTGACCATTGAAGCCTCTTGATCAGGTCCCTCCCACGCGGCACTAATAATAAGAGAAATTGATGAAGCAGCGCTATTAATAATTTGTGTTGTAGATTTGATAGCTTTTGCGGACAATACCAGGGCATTAGGTGAGTCATCAGGTAACGTTTGCACAACTGGTGCAAATGACTCCGCCGGTTCACTCCCTATCATTTTTACTTGTGAAAAATCAAAGCCCGGGGAAGCCAAGTTCCAATGATTACTATCACCTATTAAGTCT
This sequence comes from Spartinivicinus ruber, assembly GCF_011009015.1. NCBI lineage: Bacteria > Pseudomonadati > Pseudomonadota > Gammaproteobacteria > Oceanospirillales > Zooshikellaceae > Spartinivicinus > Spartinivicinus ruber. The sequence goes on along the minus strand of NZ_CP048878.1, from coordinate 329,742 downwards.
GCATTATAGTTTACAACAGGATATACCTGATAATAGTCTCCTCCATTTACATTTGGGTTAACCGATGTAATTCTAGAAATATCCACACCATACTTGCTCGTAAACTCCCAAAAATGAGGTAAATTGGTTTGATTTGCATTCCAAAATAAATTTGCCTCATGTACAACTTTTGAAAAGGACCAATAGTCAGCATACCCTTCTGAAGCCTTGCCTTGAGATGTGTTATTCATTACAGAACACCAAAGATAGGGTGAAGACCATTTATTAGAATACATTGTGTCAGTCTCAGCCATTTTTGGTATATCATAAGGCGTTGTGTCCGCTTTATTACTTGAATAAATAACTTCATCAAAACCACCTTTTTTAAGCTTTTTAATAAAGCCTCTTTCGTAATGTTTACTCCTGCTCATCCAATACATCGGCACTAGCTTAGAACAGTTTTTTGCAATAGTCGTTAGCTGAACATCCGTTTGAAAGGGCGTACCACCATTTCGATCAGCAGTAAGACCATCAGCCCAGAACCTCACTTCTTCAATTCCTAATTCGCTTAAATACTTACATTGACGAACTATACTATCAGACCAAACAACCCGAGGATCCATGAATTGACCAGGCCCCTGTGTAATGAAATCTTGCTCTTCAAAAGGCAATCCATTCACCCAGTATTCGCCCAATGATTCATCATGCGCAATATTAAATGCCTTTTCTGTCGGGAACGCAGACAATATATCTTTGTAATATGCATCTGTCAGTGCTTGATAACCTGGATTAGTTGTATCAAAAAAATGAGAGTAATTTTTTCCATCTTTTTCAACCCATGCCCACTCAGGGTGCTTTTTCCTAAATAATGCACCACCATAAACTGTCGGCACAATTTTTTCGAAATAATGTTGCTTAGCAAAATGTGTTAGTTTTTGCATTTCCTCAGGAGTCAAAAACCTATCCCAAACATAATAATAACTACCATTACCAATAGCTAAATTTCCCAAATAAAGCTGAAGTTCATTAACTTTAAACTGACTTAATGCTCTTCGAATTAGTTCCTCCCAGGTCACCATATCTATTTTAAGCTTATCCTTATACATGGTATAATGGAACCCTCTGTTTCTTGTATCAGGATAGTCAACTATTAAACCATAAGGAGAAACCGGCAGAACCTTATTAGCATAGTCAAATTTTAACACTTGCAATAATGAAGTACTTGCGAAATAAGCACCTGCATACTCCTGCCCTATCAGTAAAATCCCCTTTGAGTCAGCTTTTAATAAATAACCTTGACCTGATTTAGGCATTTTTTGAAAGAATTGATCTAAGTCTTCACTGATTAGTATTGTTGTTATATTTTTTGCTTTTAAAGGCCCTATAACTATTGAATTATTAGGTCGATAGTTTCCTGTCCAAGGTCGTATAGGTAGATTCAAACCAAAATAACGTTTTATTTCTGACTTTAATGTCATCGCAGTTTCTATACTTCTTAAGTCAGGAATATAAATAACTGTTTTACTATTTATAGTAAACTTACCTAGCTTATCCGAACTACCCCAACTCACTTGTTTTGGTATAGGAAAAATAGTAGGATTTATTCTATTTCTAATTTCACCGATACCATTTGAGCTACCGATTTCTTGCATTGATAGATTATCTAACCAAAGAACAGGTGTAGGATCATGTTTATTCATATCCTCTACTACCTGGAGATGAGTTAGTCCTTCATTATAAATTCTAAGCTCATCAATTTTTCCGCTAAACGTGCTAGTGAGTGTTTCATCATAGCTGCCAGTATAAAGATCGTAGCTTGAGCTTTTTAATGAACCTGATATTTTATCTGTTTTATATTGTAATTTACCATTAATGTAAATTCTCAAGTCATAACCTCGATAGCTTACTGCAATATGACTCCATGTTCCTGGATTTACAGGAAATGCAACTTCATGACGAGGAAGACTTAAACCATGGCCATAAAAGATAAGTTTATTTCTTTCCAGGTATAATTCATAACTATCTTTCTTTCCTAGAATGGTTCGATGTTGTTGTCCTGACGATTCATCCGGTGAAATCCATGTCTCAACTGTAAATTCATTATTTAAGTTTAACGATTCATCATGAGGAATAGCAACTGCATCACCGCTGCCATCTAATCGTAAAGCAACTCCATACTTTCCTTCATCTAATACAGTATCGCCGATAAACGATCCATGATTAGTAAATTCACTAATATCATGAACTATATTCTTTTTAAAATTATTTTGTGTGTAATCATAATCATGATACAAATAAAGACGTTCCCAGCCTCGTATCCCAATTCCGCTGAACTGAGGGCTAATATAAATTGCCTCAGGCTTACTTGCTTTTACATGCAGTTCCCCATAAGTCCATTTATCTGTATCTTCTACACCAAATAGTGAGTCGACATAGCCAATACTTGTATTGGAACTGTCATACATTCTCATTCGTATACGAATGGATTTTAAATCTTTACTTTTATAATAAAAGCCAAACTTATAAAATTTCTTGTTTCCTGCAAAAAGATTATTGCTTGGTTTCACTCCCGATGCTGCATCTCCCCACTCTTTGTCTCTAATAGGAATCATTACTGCCTGTTCGCCATGATATGCATCATTTACTATTTTCGGAATAAAAGATTCATCATTACCAAACCACTTCCAGTCATCAGGTCTACCACCAATCTGCCCTTCTTCAAAAGAAGCATTAGGTAACATTCCATATACAGAAATAGTTATCAATAGCAATAAAAATCCAACTAATTGGCTTAAACACTTTTGGGCAACCAACATTGCTTAACTCCTTTTAAGCAGGTATAACAAACATATCTTTTTACTTATCTTCCCTATAGTTTGAATCACTGCTGTCCCATAAGATTGAAACAAAAAAGGCTTAAGTCCCCATAAGTTGTTACAATGAGAGTGCAACCAAACACTGCAAAACCAGAGGATTTAAGCCTTGGCTCATCGTAACACAATCTTGCACCAAATACTTCAGTTGCTTTCTAGACATGAGTTTGAATCACTAGCCAATCAGCATCATACGGGTCAACGGCTACGTAAAATGACTCGGTGGGGGCAGTTTGTTGCGCTATTATTTGGTCAACTCTCAGGTCGCAATAGTTTGCGTGACATCATTGATCACCTATCGATTCAGCAGCATAAACGCTATCACCATGGTATTGGAAATATCACCAGAAGTAGTTTGGCCCGTGTCAATGAACAGCAACCCGCTACGCTTTATGAAGCCTTGTTTTATAAGCTATTAAATAAATGTCATCATCATCGGCCAGGGCATAAGTTTCGTTTTAAAAATCCATTGTATTCTCTTGATGCATCAGTGATCGACTTGTGTTTATCCATGTTTCCTTGGGCAGATTTTCGAAAAAGTAAAGGTGCTATCAAGTTACATGTTGGGTTTGATCATAATGGCTACTTGCCTGCATTTATGAGTATTACTGAAGGGAAATGTCATGAAATACAGATAGCACGCAGCCTTGATCTCCCCAAGGGGAGTATTCTTGCTGTAGACCGTGGCTACACTGATTATCGCTGGTTTAATACTTTAAATGAGCAAGGAATCTTCTTTGTAACCCGACTAAAAAAGCAAGCCAAATACCGTGTACTAAAGCGCCAGCCTACCGACAATAGCAGTACAGTCACTTCTGATCAGCACATTCAGTTGACTAGCCAACAAGGGGCTGTTTATAAAGGTCATTTACGTCGTATCGGTTTTAAATGCCCAGAGACTGGCAACCAATATTACTTTTTAACTAATAATAGTAAGCTCGCAGCCAGCACCATTGCAGCTATTTACAAAGAACGCTGGAAAATAGAGCTATTTTTTAAGTGGATAAAGCAAAACCTAAAGATAAAATCGTTTGTCGGTACCTCTAAAAATGCCGTGTTAACCCAGATATGGGTAGCCATGTGTGCTTATTTGCTCGTCGCTTATCTAAAATTTTCTCATGGAATAACACTATCGATCACTCAAATAGCTCGACTCATGCAACTCACTTTGTTTGAGCGTAGAGAGCTTAAAGCATTATTTACACCCTCACCACCGAATAATACAGATGATCATAAGCAAATGAGGATGCTGTAAATGTGGGACAGCAGTGAGTTTGAATATACTATAAATTTCTTCATCCAGAAGATTTAAATACGACGAGACTTTAAATTTAGCAACAACTAAATAGTGCACCATTCAGTTCATATAAACTTAAAACTTTATCTAATTTTTTATGAACATTTTATTAGCCCTAATATTATAACAGTATACCTTGTTTCAAATCATTATCGACCAGATAAAATAATAATTTTACTATTAATATTTTTATAACAGGAATTAGCAATAACCTTACCATCAAAAAGCATAAAGCATTACTACACATTTCACACAATAAGACAATAGAGCAAGTATTCTGAAAAATAAAAAGACCGATAAACACCGGTCTGTTTTATATTAAAAGCTAATGTAAAAAGTAAAATGATTTTTATGCTGCTAAACTATTTCCTAACATTTCAACATCATCATGACTCTCTATTACTTCCTGAATAATCTCTACTGCCTGATCAGAAGCAATATTCAAACGACTATATAATTCACTTTGAATTTGCTCATATGGTGCATCACCTATTCCCTGATTTTTTAACAACCTCTGTACTAAATAAAGTAACAAGGCATATTGAGAGTATTCACCGTCATAATCCGGTGAATGTTGAAACCTTATGGCTACTACCAGTTCTTCTGGCATATCCCAATAGTGCATTAACCAACAACATACTTGATCACGTGTGACGCCTATTAAATATCGCTCTATTTCAATATGGTTAATATGCCGATTAACTTCCATATAACGGCATATATTTGAAAAATGATCTGGAAATACATAAGCCATCACTAAATAGCCAAAATTATGTAGTAAGCCACTTAAATAAGCCAAGCCTTTATCGAATTTTTTTGATACTGACATTCTACGCACTAGCTGCTCAGCAGTAATTGCAGCGTAAGATGCCTGTTGCCAGAATGGAGTGAATCCTTTTGGCTGATCCTGTGGAAACTCAATGGTTTTGTTTAAACACATTGCTACAGCAATACTCATAATAAAATCAAAGCCAAGCACTCGGGTGATGGCATCTTTTACATTTTTTATTTCTCCCTTAACACCATAATAAGGAGAAGCCGCCCAGCTAACAACTTGAGCAGCTAAACTTGCATCTGATTCAACAATCCTAACCAGCTGCTTAATATCTGCATTGGGATCAGTACTTAATTGTAAAATTTTTTGCGCAGTTTGTGGTAAAGGGGGTAAGTCAATTGTTTCTTCAAGTTGAGCACGCATTACCAGTTGAGTATGAGTATTAACTGCCTGCGTGATTTCAAAAATGTCCTGCTGCCAGATTTCAGGACTTTCAGCCATTTCAGGCACCTTTACGCTAAATTGAGATTGTGTGTAGTGGCTCACCAGCTTTTTGTAACTATCGTTATCCACACTAATTAATTGGCCGTCAATACCACAATCTAACCATAACGGTTGGTTGGCCTTAAACAATTGGCTATCCACTAAAACAGGAAAATCAAATAACTGAGGAATTGCAGGTAAATTTTCTAAATAATTATCTTTTAGCAGCTTGTGTAGGCGTTCTGGGTCAATTGCCATCAATTTACGGTTAAATTGTGAGTTTAAAAAATTAAGATCAATAATATGCGTATGAGGGCAGATAACCATGACCAAGCCCTTAGCATCTTCTAAGAAAGTGCAATAGATTACGTTAGCTATGTTTTTCTTATTATTAATTACCTTCCTGTAGTCAGCTTGTTTATATTTAACACCCTGCTTATTTAGAGCTTCCTGAACCTTTTCTGGAATAGCCATAGTGCAACTCAACTCTCTATCTAAATGAGATAATTATAGCTTGGCTATCTGTATTGCCCGTTTCAAACCAGTGATATCGCGGCTAATCTAATGCAAACTTTTAATAAATAAAGTACTTAATATAACCAAAACATGAAATATAGTTAAAAGTATAGTAATTTCGAATTTTCACCAAAGACTAATTGCCTTGGTGAATCACTAAACATACTTCTCAATAGCTGTATTGATAATAAAATCTCCAGAGCCTGTTTTATCTTCCCGAGTGGCTTTCTCAAATAACCAAATCAGACTAATTGCTGCTGCAGCCAAACCACCAGCCAACCCCCACCAAACTCCAGAACCAGCCAATTCCGAGCAAAAGCCAAGTAATAGTGCTATTGGCAGTCCTACCAGCCAATAGCTACTAATCGCTAGCACCATTGGCCGCTTGGCTTCTTTAAGACCACGTAAGGCAAAGCTGGCAATGGTTTGAGAACCATCAAAAATCTCAAAATAAGCTGCTATAGCCAACAACTGGGTTGCAATAAGAAATACCTGGTGATTTTCTGGGTTATTGTCATCTAAATAAAAACCAATAATGACATCAGGGAATAGCCAAAAAGCCAGCGCTGCAAGTAACATCCAACACCCTCCCATACTTAACCCCAACCAACCATAGTAACGACAAGCTTGAATATTATTTTGTCCAAGCTCATGACCTACTTTTATTCCTGTTGCTTGAGCAATACCCATTGCAATCATGAATGGGATAGTAATAGTTTGTAAGGTTATTTGGTGGGCAGCCAATGTGTCATTGTCAAATAACCCCATTAAAAATGTAGCTGTTGAAAACAGTCCAACTTCTGCTAAATAAGTTACACCTTGCGGCACACCTAATCGCAAGGTTTCTTTACAATAAAAACCAATACGTAAGGTTTTAATAACCGCATTACGTTGCCCAGCTAATTTAGGCTGAAATATCATATAAGCAGCCAAGAAAATAAAACTGGTTATATGCACAACACTCGTAGCAACTCCGATACCTTCAATACCTAAATTAGGAAATCCAAAGCTACCAGTTATTAACACATAGTTAATGGGTATATTTAACAGTACATCAACCCATGCAATTAATGTAACAATACGTGTATGTCCTAATGGCATTACTGTAAATCGTAATGCTTGAAACCATAAACCAGGTAGAACTCCCCAACAAACCCCTTGTAAATATTGGTCTGCAAGCTCGGTAATTGCTTCATTTTGCCCTGCTAGGCTAATTAACTCTTTAGCCCAGAACAACACCAATAAAATAAATACGCCAAACCCAGTCGCTAGAATTAGGCTGGCACAGCTGAACTGCTTCACCGAGCCATCGGGATTTTTATGAACACAGGGCGCAATCAAATTGGAAGTCGCACCCAACACACCTATTGCAAAAGTTAACAATAAATTGGTGATGGTCACTCCTAAACCACCCCCAGCCAGCGCTTCTTTGCCCAACATGCCCATCATAATAGTGTCGGTTAAACCCAATGCCACTAAGGCGACTTGCGACAAAATAATGGGCCAAGCTAACGCAGAAAGCGTCTTTGCCTGATTTGATAAGATCGACCACCGTTTCATAATTCTCTACAACACTTAAATGAAGGGCAAAAAAAGGAGCCTACTGGGGACAGTAGGCATAACTAAAAATATAATAGTTTGGAGTTACTAGGGTATCAGCAACACATTAACCTAGATGGTTTTCAGCAACCAAGCACACTACAGGAGGTTTGGGCCAAAAATTTGTATAAGTGCCTGGCTAAGTCGGTAATGCTGAGTCTGCACTGACAGTCGTTCCTTAGTCGTAAGTACAGTGTGTTATGCTGATTTAGCCTGCGAGGCTTGCTTGATGACCACGACTCGCCAAAACAACTCAACCTTTAGCAACTGGTGAAATATTTAGGCTCAGGGTAATATCAAGCAAGTGTCAACAGACACTGTTAATCTATTACGATGGCTTAGTACTAAGCAAACGATATTATTTCATGGTAGGTATGACAAAAACGCATGTCTTGGCGCAGAAAAAACTTACCCCCCCTAAAAGCTCTACGGGCCTTTGAGGCTGCTGCACATCATGGCAGCTTTACCGAGGCTGCTAATGAGCTGTTTGTTACCCAAGGGGCAATCAGTCGCCAGGTAAAAGTCTTAGAAGACTTTTTCAATTGCCAGTTATTTAAACGTACACCCAGAGGATTACAATTAACGCCACCAGGTAGTGATTTATTCAAAACCCTGACTGAGTCCTTTGACGCTATCTGCCGTACGACGGATTACTTATTACAACCACGCAATAGACTCAATGTTGTTGTGCCCCCAACTTTTTCAGTGAAATGGTTATTGCCCAGGCTGTCAAAATTTCAGCAATTTCAACCAGGTGTTGAACTCTCCCTAACTACCATGTGGGAACAACATCATTATGATGTACAGCATGAGTTTCAGGCCGCTATTGTTAACGATTACATCAGTAAAGTACCAGATCATGCTATTCCACTATTTAAAGAAACCATGGCTCCCATTTGTTCACCCGCATTTTTGGAAAAGCACCAATTGCAGTCTATCAACGAACTAAGTTTAGTTACTTTGCTTCACCCGACTAGAGATAGAACCGACTGGAAAAACTGGCTTAATGCTAACAATATTGACCATGTTGATACCGATAGCGGCTTGGTATTCGATGCAATGGAGTTAGCTATTAATGCTGCAGTACGAGGACATGGGATGGCTATGGTCGATTTAACCATGGTGCAGGAGGAGCTGGAACTGGGCTATTTAGTAGAGCCTTTTAGCCAATCTCTGGAAAATGGCATTGGTTATTTTCTAGTCCACTCACTAGAGCAACGATTTCAACAACAAATCAATGCTTTTAAAAACTGGTTATTTGCCGAAATCGCGTTAGACCAAAAAAATGCCTAACGCTCAACGCAACATACACATAAAGTATATACAGATAATATAGACAAAGCATAGGTTATATTAATGTATCAAGGGCGGTGTTAGCTTATATTTACGATATATTTCAGCAACCCGACCATTCGTTGCCATTGTCGTCATCACTTCACTAAGTTTCTCATACAGTTTTTTATGAGGGGAATACTTAGACATACCATAATAATTACCTATATCTTGTTGATAACGGTAATTAGCATAGCTATAGTTGCTATAACCTAACAGGCCCAGTTGTTTTTCTAAACTAGCTTTGTCCAACACTATAATTGCGTCGAACTGCTGATTAACAAACTTTTGTGCCAGCTGAGTATCATCTCGATAACTGCTTTTTTTTATTCGATTACTGGTATCAAACTCTTTAAAATAAGCTGTTTTTCTCTTAAAACCAATTTTCAGGTTATATAAATCTTCAAAACGATTAATTCGATTTTCCTGACCTTTTCTTACTAAAAAAACAATATCTTTTTGCTGAAAACCGATTGGTCCAATAAAGTTGATGTAAGTTTCTCGATCATCTTTTCGGATAGTTCTGGGAACCAAATCAACAGTGCCGTTTCTCAATCGCTTTAAGCTTTGAGAAAAAGGGGTAAACTGCCATTTTACCTGATATCCTAACTGACTAGCTGCTTCGTCTAAAATATCCCGCAATGGTCCTTGCAAATCCACACCATTACGTACCATCTCAGGAGGACGTTCTCGAAAGTCAGCCCGCAAAATTTTGATAGCTGCCTGACTGATACCTGCAAGACTACCCCCTACCAATAATAAAGCTGCAGGTAATACTGCTTTATACTTACTGAACCCCAGGTTGGATTTTTTATATTTGTACATCACTCGCTACCTTACTGCTGATTTAGCCAAAAGCTTTAGTAAATACAGGTTTATCTGTACATCGTTCGATGCTTGCTTAGCAGCCTGCTTGATTAGTTTTTATGTTAATTCTTGTTTTAATCTTATTATCTTGACCAAAGCAACAACTTACAGACAAGTTGCACGAATACTACAACTTAAGTTGTAATGCATTGTTACTAACAAAAGACCATTAGGGGATGTCTTGATAAAGATGTCAAGCCCTCAGAACGAGGGCCTTAGTGAAGAGATTGTTTTTTGATCAACCACTATTTTTGTCAGGCATTCTTAATGACACTGTCACTATACAGCTTTAAGTACTTTAACCCCCTCCTGAGTCCCTAACAGAAGCAAATCTGCAGGTCGTCTGGCAAACAATCCATTAGTTACCACTCCCACAATATGATTAATTGCTTCTTCTAGCTGTATTGCTGAGCCAATCTCCAAATTCCATACATCCAGAATAATATTGCCATTATCGGTAACTACACCTTCCCGATACACTGGATCGCCTCCTAATTTAACCAATTCTCTTGCAACATGGCTGCGAGCCATTGGGATCACTTCAACAGGTAAGGGGAAAGCACCTAAGGTTTCAACTAGCTTGGATTCATCTGCAATACAAATAAACTGTTCTGCTACAGCAGCAACAATTTTTTCCCGAGTAAGCGCAGCCCCACCACCTTTGATTAACTGCAAGTGTTTATTAGCTTCATCGGCACCATCGATATACCACTTGATTTCATTTACTACATTCAAGTCATAAACAGGAATCCCATGGCCTTTTAGGCGTTCTGCACTAGCATTTGAGCTGGCTACAGCTCCATCAAAACGGTCTTTATGAGCAGCTAATGCATCAATAAAATAGTTGGCGGTTGACCCAGTACCAATCCCAACAATACTGTCTTCTTCTAGCTGATCGACGATCTGCTCAAGAGCAGCTTGCGCGACTGCCTGTTTTAACTCATTTTGGTTCATGTGCAAATATTCCTGGGTGGATTAGTCTGTTGGGCACATTATCCTACAAATAATCAGGATTTCCAGGCTCTACTGGTATACCTTTCTTCAAGAGAGCATCAACAGAATCTGGGCTACTCTTGTATTCTTAGCTCAAACAGTGTGAAATGCTGAGTTTATAATTATTTGGTGCCATATGCGCCAATATACAAATTCAATTCCATATAGTTTAAATCAGTGTCTCAGTCATTATTATGCTTCAGCGGTATGTAAAAAAAATTCTCGAAGCCCCTGTTTATGATGTAGCGGTAGAAACACCACTAGATCACGCCACTTTTTTATCTGAAAGGCTGCAGAACTCAATTTTAATTAAGCGAGAAGACTTGCAGCCCGTATTTTCATTTAAAATTCGCGGTGCCTATAACCGAGTGGTGCAATTAACCAAAGCCGAACAACAACAGGGCGTAATAGCTGCATCCGCCGGCAATCACGCCCAGGGGCTAGCTTTAGCTGCACAACGATTGGGGATTAAAGCAGTTATTGTAATGCCACAAACTACCCCAGAAATTAAAGTGAAAGCCGTACAGTCCCGCGGTGCTAAAGTTATCCTTCATGGCGATGCGTTTGATCAGGCGTTAGCTTATTCCAAACAGCTAGTTGACCAACATGGTTACGTTTATATCCATCCCTATGATGATGTTGAAACCATTGCCGGCCAAGGCACTATTGGTATGGAAATTCTCCGCCAGCATTCTGGGCCAATTGACGCGATCTTTGTTCCAGTAGGGGGTGGTGGATTAATTGCTGGAGTTGCCGCTTATGTAAAATACCTACGCCCAGAGACTAAAATTATCGGTGTTGAATATGAAGAGTCTGCCTGCCTGAAAGCAGCTCTTGAAGCCGGTGAAAGAGTGGTTTTACCTCAAGTCGGGATTTTTGCTGATGGGGTTGCTGTGGCTCAAATTGGACAGGAGACATTTGAAGTATGCAAGCATTACGTTGATGAAGTCATCACCGTTACTGCTGATGAAATTTGTGCCGCCATTAAAGATATTTACGATGACACCCGCTCTATCACAGAACCTTCCGGTGCTCTCGGTATTGCTGGTATCAAAAAATATGTAGAACGCGAACAAGTCAACGGTCAAACCTTATTAGCAATTGATAGCGGTGCCAATGTTAATTTTGATCGGTTGCGTTATATATCAGAGCGAGCAGAACTTGGTGAACGACGTGAAGCCATTATTGCTGTGACGATTCCAGAAAAACCTGGCAGTTTCAGAACATTTTGCCAAACCTTAGGCAAACGCAATATCACTGAATTTAACTATCGCTATTACGACAATAAACAAGCGCATATTTTTGTTGGCGTGCAAACTAAACCAGACACTGATACCAAAGAGCAACTAATTCAGCAGCTGGATCAAGCTGGCTACCCTGTTGTTGATTTAAGCGATAATGAGATGGCGAAATTACATATTCGCCATATGGTGGGTGGTCATGCAGAAGCAGTAAAAAATGAAGTGGTTTATCGGTTTGAATTTCCCGAACGGCCTGGTGCACTACTTAACTTTTTAAACAAGTTAGGACAACGCTGGAATATTTCCATGTTCCATTACCGTAACCATGGCGCTGCTTACGGCAGGGTAGTAGTTGGTTTGCAAGTACCCAACAACGACCGTGAAAAAGTACCTGAGTTTTTAACCGACATTGGCTATCACTATTGGGAAGAAACCGACAACCCAGCTTACCAGCTATTTTTATCTTGTGAGGGTTAGTGGCGGCTTTTCATCCTGATGCGAGCAAGTGCGATTTCGTCCTTGCTCCTTTGCCTGCTTAAGCGCAGCTTCTGCTTTCTTCAATAAATCATGACGACTACTACCTGGTAGCGGCGTACAAGAAGCCAGACCAACACTCATGGTAATGTAGGCAGATACATCCGAGCGGGGATGACTAATATAAGCATCTCCAATATTGTGGTGAATGCGACGGGCAATTTCTTGGGCGCCTCGTAAATCAGTTTCAGGGAAAATAGCAACAAACTCTCCACCACTATATCTTGCCAACAAATCTGTGCTACGAGTTACTGAGCGCTTGAGAATGCTGGCAATGTCTCTCAAACACACATCACCCTGTTTATGACCCTGGCTATCGTTGTATCGTTTAAAACGATCTAAGTCAGCCATCATTAAAGCAATCGGCTCATTTTGGCGAATGGCCCGGCTCCACTCTTCTTCCAGACAGTTATCAAAGTGTTTACGATTAAACAATCCAGTTAATGAATCCCTAGTGGCTAAGTTAATTAACCGTTGTTCCATCTCCTTATTAGCCGTGACATCATGGGCTACGATAATTAAATATTTTTTATGATGATGGTTAACCATCCGTGTAGTTATTTCTACTTGCAACGCACCCCCATCTTTTTTGATGACTTCCATCTGATAAATATTCGAAGTGAGCTTACGACGAGAGCTTAATGCTTTCTTTATCACTCGATCCATTTTTTCAGCAATTAATGTGCCTTCCTCTAAAGCTGCTACAAACTCCTCTTCTGTATAACCTAAGGAAGCGTAAGTAGAAGTGTTATAGTAAAGCAGCTCTCGCGTTTCAGGGTCTACTACCATCAATGCATCACGCGACTGATTGATCAGGTCAAAAAATAATTCCAGCTGAGCATTACTTTCCTTAAGCACTTTTTCAGTTTCGTTGCTCCGCTCAATTTCCTTTTTGAGTTCACTAATAGCCTGTTCCGCCACCCTGCCTTCAAGATAGGAGCGGCGCAGCAGGACAATAGTAGTGCTAATCATAATGGTAAATATCAGGCCACACAGCAGAACAACGGCGGGTAATAGTGAGTGGCTGCGGCTGACCAGCTCTGCAGTGGGATAAGCTTCCACAATCCATGGAGAATGTTGATTAGGATTAATAGTGTGTTGGGCTACCGGCTGACCAAAAAAACCTCTGGGTTTAAGCACAGATGAAGATTGATAAATAAGCTTATTTCTTTCCTTAATTTCAAAGTAAAACCCTTTATAAACCGGCAACAATGCCAAGCTTTCCACCAATGTTTTAACCCGAAAAACGCCCACTATGTAACCATGAAAACCACCTCCCTGATCAAAAATGGGTGTGTAGTTGATAAAACCTTCTCCACCCTGCTTTAACTGAATTACCTGGGTAATCACACTGGTTTTATTACTAAACGCACGACGTAAATGCACCACAGCGGGGTTTTCAGCTGGTACTCGAAAATTTAATGCCCTTTCATTACCTTCATAAGGCACTAACCATTGAATTCGATAGTCTGGATCCATCCATTCTATTGCCTGAAACTCTGGAAAGTCTTTCAATAGCCTGTTTGCATCTGCCAACCAGCCTTCCTTATTCATACTACCTTGGTGAGCCCAACGTGCTGCCATCCGATCAATTGCCTTACGTTGGATTACCAGTGTTGAAGAGATTTCACTTCCCAACTGTTGAGCCATATGCTGCGTGTGCTGAGTTAAAAAACGTAGATCTTTTTTCTCTACAACCAAGGCAAAAAACACCGAGATAATGATCAGCACAACAGCTAAATAGCCAGCAACCCATTGCGGAATTTTCTCTTGAGCCCCTGCTTGCCAATTGGTAAAGGCAAGCAGCAGGCACAACCCAACCGTGATTAAAGCAATATTGGTTAAAACACTAAAACTAACAATTTGGGCAAAGCCATAGCTATCTGGCAGTTTTAATGCCACTGCAATCAAACCTGCCGTACCAAAAACCAGTGGAATTACCGCCAGACAGCATTTAAAAAGGTTTGAATTACTGAATAAGGAAAACTTTTCTGGTTTAATCAGACAAAGTGCTGCACAAATCAAGCTAAAAATTACACTACCTGGTACAGCTTCAGCTTCATGGCCTGTTCCATCAGAGTATAACAACTCATTTTCTACATAAAATTGCTGAAAAGAAACACCTTGGATCAGTGGAAATAAAGCCGCAATAACCGCCAAACAGGCTATCCCAATTGCTAACAAAGTGTTATGGAGACGGGCAACCAAGCCTATCCCCAGGAGCATTAAACTAGTTGCAATCGGTTGAGAAATTTCTGATACAAAAAGGTAGACACTGATGAGAGATACTAATAAGCCTCCACCAACATTAACCCACCTTACTAAGCTCGATTCTGTAGTCGGAGATAACACAGCTGCCCTTTCCTGCTCCATAACCCAAGCATAGTCACAACCGAATTAGTTGGCTAGAGAGCAAATTATACTCACTTGGCCATAGTTAAAATCTCATCCCACTGAGTTGCAGTTATCGGCATTATCGATAACCGATTCCCTCTTTTAACCAGAGGTAAATCACTTAATAAAGGGTTTTCTTTTAAGCGTTGTAATGAAACTAAATGAGTGAATTTTTCAACAAACTGAATATCAACCATAAACCAGCGTGGATTATCTATTGTGCTTTTTGGATCAAAATAGGCAGAGTCTGGATCAAGTGCCGTGTGATCTGGGTAGGCTTCTTTGACAACTTTGGCAATTCCTGAAATTCCCGTTTTTTTGCAACTAGAGTGGTAAAAAAATACCAAGTCCCCCTTGCGCATTTGATCACGCATCATGTTTCTTGCCTGATAGTTTCTTACACCATCCCAGTGTTCTGTATGGTTAGGACAATTGGCAAGATCATCTATACTGAAAACACCGGGTTCAGACTTCATTAACCAGTAACTTGGCATGTAAGAAATATTCCTTGCGTTTTATATGCTAATTGGTTTTACTTCACACATATTTTAAACTGTGGCTATAGTCACGTTCACTTAATTAACTAATGAGTACAATTAAACCACAACGCTCATACGGCACATGTGAAATACTTAGTAGGTGAAGCGCTTGATGGGTGAAGTACTTGATACATCCCAATTAGGTTTGATGAAAGTCAAACTATTTAATTGGTAAATGATGTAGAAAGACTCTTAGGGCCAGCAAATAAACTATAAATAATGTAAACGTTAATTGTTACATAGATAGAATACAAAACAAGTAGCAATTTGTTTACAACAATTTACTAAGAACATGGGCACTACCACTTGGGGGAATCAACCATCTTCTAGTGGAAATATCTGAGCTTGTAGCTATCTTGCTTTTTAGAAAAGCAAAAAACACGTGGGGAAATTTAGTCATTAACGGAAAGACCAGCAGAGTTAGTCAAAATGACACAGAAAAATAAACCTGATTTTATGCTGGTGTTAGTTTTTATTTTTGGCTTGGGGGTGCTGACCACAGGTTTTGCTCAAATGACCTTATCAAAAAGTTCTGCAGAGCTCACCACCGCTTCAAATAATGCTACGCCAACAGTAAGTCAGTCCAGCACTAAAGCGCAACGCACTCTATAAAGCGTTAATTGTGCGCGATTAAGTAATTAGGCACTTATTTGAGTGCCTAATTACTGTACCCTCCGTGCCGTTGACACCTTTCTAATAATCACTAAATAACATCATAATACTTAGCATCGCTGGCAATACCTGCTAGAGGGATATCCCAGCTGGCAATAGGTAGTTTGTTCACTCGCTGACACTCGTGAGCCAGCCCAACCAGCTTTGGCCTTGGTTTCCGAGGGCTTTTTAAAATAAACTCAAACGTTCTGTCATAAAAGCCTCCCCCCATTCCAAGCCGACCACCCTGCTGATCAAACCCCACCAGTGGTAACAATACCAAGTCCATTGCCCAAGCCGACTTAACTTGCCCATTACTAACTGTTGGCTCCAATATATTAAAGCGGTTAGGCGCTAGTTTTGTGGTTGGTTGATAACGCAAAAACCACAAACGATTGTGGTAAATTGGGTGTAATACCGGTAAATAGCAAGTTTTCCCCATCGACCAGGCTGCTTCAATTATCTGCCTGGGATTAATTTCTCCGTCATTCGCTAAATAAACAGCAATATGCTTGGCTTTAAGAAATTCTTGTCTTCTTAATAAAATCTTCAATAACCGCTGGCCAGCTAGCCGTTGCTGCTGATAAGTGAGCGCACGACGAGCCCGTCGCAACTGGTTACGTAGCGCTTTTCGTTGCTGAGGGTTTGCTGGAGCACTGTCAGACACTACCAACTGATGGCTATTAATTGCTGGCTGGTATTGCTTAGCAGATAGACAGTTAAGATCAGAATGATGACTGGTAACAAATGAGTTATTGTTCGATTCAGGCATAGTAGTTTAAAACCGCCCCCCAATCCGCCGCTGTCACTTCGGCCCTTGAACCCTAGGTTCAAGGTGGTGGCTGCTGAGATGCTTTGGGCTTTCCGCCTATAGCGGACTTGCACGCCTACACCTGCAAGGAGCCTCCAGTTCCTAAATTATCGGCTCAGGGACATTCATGACTGGCCAACAGAGCAGGGAGCTTGATTTCATTATATCGATTTGAGTTGGATTGTCGCCCCCTTTTTTATGAAAATTTTTAATCAAAAGCAGGGACATCACTATCTGTTAATACTTTTTCGACCTTATCCAGCAAAGACTGTAGCTGTGCTTGAGTATCTTCTTTGGTTTGCTGTTGCTGCTTGGCTAACTGCAAAAGTTCGTGAGAAATATTCAATGCCGCCATTACAGCAATCCGCTCTAAACCCACAACGGCACCTCTTTCCCTAATTTCCCGCATTTTATGGTCTAAATATTGGGCAGCATCCACCAAGGCACTGTGCTCATCAGGCTTACAACTTACCCGATACCCTTTATCCAGAATATTGACTATTGCTGTTTCTGTTTTTGTATCACTCATGACTCTTGTTCCAGCGTTCTTAATCGAGTGATCATCGCCTCAACCTTAGTTCGGGCAATTTCATTTTTTTCTATCAGATATACCCGCTCTTCACGCCACTGTTGCTCGTTGGCACGAAGCTGAGCATTTTCCTGTTTTAATTGCTCGCATAAAGCGATCAACTGTTCAGTTTTTTTTGCAAATTGCTGAAATAAGTGATGATCCATTTTTTAACGACTAAGGTATAAGGGTATAAGGCTTGCGATTACTATAGTGGGCCGTCTTCTCAGGGTCAATGCAACTCCAGCTATTTCAACGCTTTACTATTAATATTGGTTTTTATGACTAAGCCTCTCTACCCCGTTTAATGGGTACAGTAGTTTGCAATATCCTCAAATGATAGGATAGAGGCAAATTGAACATCTAGGTAGAATTGCAATGACGAATGCAGCTCAAACCCCTTCAGCAAATATCAGCTTTGACGATATTGCTAATCTGTTTGTCTCTATGGAGCTGTTTGCCTCTCCAGCCGAACTACATGGTTTGTTAACAGGTATGTTAGCAGGTGGCTTAAAGCTATCTGCTGACAGCTGGCTTTGCCATGTTCAACAACTGTTGGGTATTGAAGAAATTTTACCTGATCAAGCTAAGGTAATGTTGGTTTCTTTATATCAGCAAACGGAAGAACAGCTGGCCGATCCAGAATACGGTTTTCGCCTGCTATTACCTGATGACGATACTGAGCTGGAAAGTCGCTTAACGGAGCTTGCCAACTGGAGCCATAGTTTTTTGGCTGGTTTTGGTTTATCAGGACAACAACAAGAGCAGTTATCTGATGATGTTAAGGATATTCTTCTAGACTTCACTGAAATTGCTCAAGTAGAAAGTGAAGATATAAACGAAACTAATTCAAGCGAGATGGACTGGCATCAAGTAACTGAGTATGTACGCATTAACGCAATACTGGTATTTAGTGAGTGCTGCCCAAAATATGCTGATACAGACAGTGATTCTCAACTTCACTAGTCTGAATAAAATATTCAGGAGTTAAGTATAATAATGAAACAATTACCCGTATCGGAATATAAAAAGCGTCGTTCTTCTTTAATGGCTGAAATGGACGACAATAGCATTGCAATAATCCCTTCAGCGCCAATTCAAGTTCGTAACCGCGATGTAGATTATCCTTACCGACAAGATAGCGACTTTTATTATTTATCAGGTTTTCCTGAGCCTGAAGCAGTGTTAGTGCTTATCCCAGAACGCAGTCATGGAGAAACAATTTTATTTTGTCGTGAAAAAGATCCAGAAAAAGAATTATGGGAAGGCTTACGCGCAGGACAAGAAGGCGCCTGTGAAAAATATGGTTTTGATGATGCCTTTCCAATCAGTGATATTGACGAAATATTACCTGGTCTAATTGAAGGCAAGTCCCGTGTTTATTATGAAATAGGCACTAACGAGACGTTTGATCGCCGCATGATGCTATGGATTAATGCTATCAAAGCAAAAACCAAGCAAGGGGCAGTACCACCAGGAGAATTTGTTGCCCTTGACCATATTTTGCATGAAATGCGCATTTTTAAAAGCGAAGCTGAAGTTGCATTGATGAAAAAGGCAGCCGAAATTTCGGCTAATGCGCACTTAAGAGCGATGAAAGCCTGCCAACCCGGTTGTTACGAATATCAGCTCGAAGCAGAGTTACTTCATGAATTTGTTTACAACGGCTGTCGTGCAGCTGCTTATAACAGCATTGTAGGGGGTGGTGTTAATGCCTGCATATTGCACTATACCGAAAATAATGAAGTATTATCCGATGGTGATTTAGTGCTAATTGATGCTGGCTGTGAGCTGGACCATTATGCCTCAGATATCACGAGAACATTTCCTGTGAATGGCAAATTTAGTAAAGAGCAAAAAGTGATTTATGAATTAGTATTAAAATCCCAATTAGCTGCCATTGAAGCCGTTCAACCAGGCAATCATTTTAACCAACCGAATGATGTAACCGTGCAAGTGATTACTGAAGGATTAGTTGAGCTTGGTCTGCTCTCAGGTGATGTAGACCAGCTTATTAAAGAAGAAAAATATAAGCCTTTTTATATGCATAAAGCTGGGCATTGGCTAGGGATGGATGTACACGATGTGGGTGAATATAAAATTGATGGTGAATGGCGTAAATTAGAGCCAGGCATGGTATTAACCATAGAACCAGGTATTTATATTGCGCCCGACAATGAAGATGTAGACAAACGCTGGCGTGGCATTGGCGTAAGAATAGAAGATGATGTTGTCGTTACTGAATCTGGTCATATGGTATTGTCAGGGGATGTGCCTAAAGAAGTCGCAGAAATAGAGGCTTTAATGGCCTAATCAGTTTGAAGGTGATGTTAAATGACCAATGCCAACCAGCAGTACAATAATCACTTCCCTGTTGTCATCATTGGCGGTGGCATGGTAGGTGCTTCATTAGCACTTGCCTTGCAAACCAACATATCCAAGCAGGGAGTTAGCCAACCACCGATGCCGGTGGCGATTATTGAGCCTTACCCAATAAGCCAGTCAAGCCAGCAACCAAGCTATGATGCTCGCTCAACTGCTCTATCTATGGGTAGCCGGTTTCTGCTGGAGCAGCTGGGTGTATGGCCAACACTTGCTCGCCAGGCCTCTGCAATTAAACATATTCATGTTTCCGATCAGGGCCAGTTTGGATTTGCCAGAATGAATGCCGTTGAACATCGGCTGGATGCTTTCGGTTATGTGGTCGCTAATCAACAGCTTGGACAAAGCTTATTTAAAGTAATTGATCAATATACTGCTATTGAATTATTAGCACCTGCAACTGCCAGCCAAGTTAAGCCTTTATCTACTGGATATGAAATAGTAATTCAGCAGGGTGAGAAAACACGCAGTATAACCACTGATTTGTTGGTCATTGCTGATGGAGGTCGATCACCATTAATAACCCAGCTAGGCATTAATGTACACAGTACTGACTATCACCAAACCGCCATTATTACCAATGTAACCACGTCTAAACCAAACAATGGCCAAGCATTCGAGCGCTTTACCGAACAGGGCCCCATGGCGCTGCTGCCATTAGCCAAAAACCACTCAGCGTTGATTTGGTCTATTTATCAAGACCAAGCCCAACAATGGCTAGACACAACAGATGAAGAGTTTCTAGCAACATTACAAAAACGCTTTGGCTTTCGGTTAGGTCGCTTTACCAAAGTTGGGCAACGTTTCCATTATCCACTTTCCCTAAAATACTGCAGCGAGCAGATTCGTCCTGGCTTAGTGGTATTAGGAAATGCTGCTCATGCTTTGCATCCTGTCGCAGGTCAAGGTTTTAATCTAGCATTAAGAGATACCCTACAACTGGCGAATTTATTAAAAAACAGCTGGCAACAACAAGGGGCAATTAGCGATTATAAAATACTTCATCGCTATCTAGCATTACAGAATAACGACCAAGTTATTACTACCCTTGGTAGCGACTGGCTGGTAAAAGCATTTAGCAACCAACATACTGGTTTATCTATTTTTCGAAATATTGGTTTGGTCGGGTTAGACCTTTTATCGGAAGTGAAAACTCTCTTTACCAAACAAGCAATGGGCGTTGGCTTTTATCAGCCCAGCACTAACCTGTAGCAACCACAACTTATGAACAATACCAATACTACAGACATTATCATTATTGGTGGTGGACTGGTTGGTGCCACCCTTGCTTTGGCTCTGGCAAAAACCACTTCGCTAAGTATTGCTTTAGTCGATGCATCTCCGATTCCTATTAGAACACCCGATACTACTATTGATGTATTTGATAATAGGGTGAGTGCCTTAACTCATGCCTCATACAAACTATTAGAAAACCTTGGTGCCTGGCGTACTATTCAACAAGCAAGAGTACAACCCTTCAATCATATGATGGTTTGGGATGCCGAAGGTACTGGCCAGGTTAGTTTCGATGCTAACCTAGTCCAACAACAACAGTTGGGGTATATCGTTGAAAACTCTGTTATTGTTAGTGCACTTCACCAACAGTTAAATCAATACAACAGAATTAAACTATTTCCCAATAGTCCATTTAGTGAGCTACTGGAAAACAGTGCCGAACAAGTTGTAATTAAACTTGAGACAGGCACTCAGCTAACAGCAAAACTCGCAGTGGCTGCCGATGGTGCTCACTCCAAGTTGCGTAATCAGGCTAATATTCCACTTTCAGAGCAGGATTATCGTCATCATGCGTTAGTTAGCACGATAAAAACTGAGCACTATCATAAAGATACAGCTTATCAGGCCTTTTTATCTTCCGGACCACTTGCATTGCTACCTTTAACCAGCCAACAAGACCAACATTTTGTTTCTATTGTCTGGTCCAGTTTTCCAGAGCATATCCAGCATTTAAAAAGCATCACGGAGAAAACTTTTCTTAACGAACTATATGCTGCTACTGAAGGCTGTTTAGGCCAGTTATTCAGTTGCTCTGACAGAGTTAGCTTTCCACTAAAATACCGTCATGCCCAAAGTTACCATGATGATCGAGTGGTACTGATCGGTGATGCAGGCCATACCATTCACCCTCTGGCCGGACAAGGTGTTAATTTAGGCTTATTAGATGCTGCTGTATTAGCTGAAGAGATTCAGCACGCTATCCAGCGGGGTGGCAACTATAGCAACCCTCATATACTAGAGCGATATGAGCGGCGGCGGCGTGGCCACAACCTATTGATGGCAACTGCCATGCAGGGATTTCAGGAGCTATTTCATCATAACAACCTTGCCCTACGAGTATTGCGTAATAAAGGTATGAAACTAGTCAATAGCTTATCTCCACTCAAGCAAAAGCTTATTCAGCAAGCAATGCTAATTGATAACGACCAGTTACCAGAGCTAGCGAAGTGAGAATTGTATAACAGTTGTTTACAAAAGGTTATTGATTGCTCAAATGCTAATCATTATCATTAGTAGTGATTGGCATTTCTATAATAACCCTAAATAAACGTGTTAAGGTTTTACCATGCTCAAATCTCTCAAGCATTCATGCCTGGCAGTTACTGCAGTTATCAGTGCATTTACCTCTATTTATACTGCAGCTGAAGAAAAACTCGTTGTTTATACTGCTCGTAAAGAGCATTTAGTAAAACCACTATTTGATTTATACACAAAGCAAACTGGCGTACAAATTGACTATATTACTGATAGTGCAGGCCCCTTAATTACTCGTCTTCAAGCTGAAGGCAAAAATACCCCAGCAGATTTATTAATTACTGTTGATGCTGGCAACCTTTGGCAAGCACAAGACAAAGGTGTGCTACAGCCCATTAAGTCAGAAACTCTGGAAAAAAATATTCCTGTCCATTTACGTGATTCCAACAGCCACTGGTTTGGTTTATCAGTACGTGCCCGCACCATGGTATACGCGACCGATCGGGTAAAACCTGGAGATTTATCCACTTATGCTAACCTGGCTGACAAACAGTGGGATGGCCGCCTGTGCTTACGTACATCTAAAAAAGTTTATAATCAGTCTCTTGTGGCCACCATGATAGAAAGAATGGGCACAGAGAAAACCGAGGAGATAGTTAAAGGCTGGGTGAATAACTTAGCAGCCCCAGTATTTTCTAACGATACTATGGCAATGGAAGCTGTAGCCGCTGGTCAGTGTGATGTAACTGTCGTGAATACTTATTACTATGGCAGGCTATTAAAAGAGAAGCCTGACACTAAATTAAAGCTATTCTGGGCCAACCAAAAAACTACTGGTACTCATGTGAATGTCTCAGGCGCTGGAGTAACCAAATATGCCAAACACAAAGCTACTGCCGTGAAATTTTTGGAATGGCTAAGCACCCCTACAGCACAAAAGATTTTTGCTGACTCCAACATGGAATACCCAGCTAATAGCACTGTTAAACCAGCTAAGTTAGTAGCCAGCTGGGGAGAGTTTAAAGCAGATCAATTGAATGTTGAGATTGCAGGTAGAAAACAAGCCGAAGCCATCAAATTAATGGATAGAGCAGGTTATAAATAAACAGATTTATAAACTAATACGCGCTACAATGCACAACGCTCGCCTTGGAAACTTGGCGGGCGTTTTGTTTTGTCTGTAGGTTACACCCGTGAAATGACACATCATCGATTTTGGTTTTGGTTGGTTTGTGCTGTAGCAGCCATCGTTTTACTACCCATCACTAATTTAATTTTTAGTTGGGGCAATTTCCAAACAGATGTATGGTTGCACTTAATTGAAACCCAATTAGGCCAATTGTTAAGTAATACCTTTTGGCTGGTTCTAGGGGTTTCGATTGGGGTTACTGTGCTAGGCGTTGGATTGGCCTGGCTGACCGCTATGTGTGAATTTCCTGGCCAAAAGTGGCTAGACTGGGCACTGATGTTACCTTTTGCTGTGCCAGCCTATGTTATGGCATTTGTCTTTTTAGGCATATTTGAGTTTAGTGGCCCTATTCAAACCCAGCTGCGAGTCTGGTTTGGGCCAGGCAATTATTTTCCTGCCATTCGCAGTACTGGCGGAGTTATCACCGTATTATCGCTAGTATTTTATCCTTATGTTTATATGCTAGCTCGCAGTGCCTTTATTAGTCAGGGCCGCGGCTTAATGGACGCAGCTCGTATTTTAGGGCTAAGTCCCTGGCAGGCTTTTTTCAAAGTGACACTGCCCATGGCGCGACCTGCTATTGCTGCAGGCTTGGCACTTGCACTGATGGAAACCCTGGCAGACTTTGGTGCAGTCGCCACTTTTAACTACGACACTTTTACCACTGCTATCTATAAAGCCTGGTATGGTTTTTTTAATCTACAGGCTGCTGCACAACTGGCCACACTATTATTATTATTTGTTGGCCTAGCTGTTTTTATTGAAAAAAATGCCCGCGGTAAAGCACGTTATAACCAGAACAGCCAACACCTCTTTCACCGTTATGAGTTAACAGGTGTACTCGGCATAGCTGCCAGTGGGTTTGCTTGTTTGGTAGTGTTGATTGCCTTTGTAATGCCTGTCACTCAACTGATTATTTGGGTGATAAAAACTGGCTTGGTTGATTTTGATCAGCGCTTTTTATCTTTAGTAGGCCACAGCCTAAGTTTAGGGGCAGTAGCCGCCATAACAACTGTCGTTATTGCTTTATTATTAGCCATTGCCCAAAAACAACCCAATCAGCGCTGGTTGCCAAAAGTAATTAATATTTCCACTCTAGGCTATGCATTACCAGGCTCAGTGTTAGCAGTAGGAATAATGATGGGCTTTAGCTGGCTTGATAATACAATTTTTACCTGGTGGTTTAATTGGCTGGGAGAAGAGCCACGACAAGTGTTGCTAGGCAGTTTGTTTGCTTTAATAGTGGCCTATGGAATTCGCTTTTTAGCCGTTGCATTTGGCCCAGTAGATAGTAGCTTGCATAATATAAAGCCCTCAATAACAGAAGCAGCCCGCAGCCTTGGGGCTAACTCACAACGAATCATTTTTCAGGTTTATTTACCTATGATGGCACCAGGCGTATTAACTGGAGCACTATTGGTATTTGTTGATGTGTTAAAAGAAATGCCTGCTACTTTACTAATGCGCCCCTTTGGTTGGGACACCCTAGCAGTGAGAGTTTATGAAATGACCTCGGAAGGGGAATGGGCCAGAGCTGCACTACCTGCACTCACACTAGTGATTGTTGGGTTATTACCGGTTATTTTATTAATGAGACGCTCTAATAAGCTTTAACAACCTAACAAAACCTTGCAACTACTGTTTCATATCCTACTGCTTGAAGGTTGACACAAGTGCCGTATGGTATCTAGGGTAATGCCTATACACCATCAAAGACAACAAAAGCAGCCTAAAACTGATACACCATTAGAGGGTAAACAACATTATGAGTAATATTCCTTCAGAGTTGCGCTATGTAAGCTCCCACGAATGGATTCGCCTGGAAAGCGATGGCACTGCTGTTATTGGCATCACTGACCATGCCCAAGAACAACTAGGCGATGTGGTTTTTGTAGAACTACCCGAGTTGGGAACAAGTTTAGCTGCCAGTGACGATGCTGGAGTGGTAGAGTCAGTTAAGGCTGCTTCTGATATCTATGCTCCTATTTCTGGTGAAGTTGTGGCAATAAACGAGGCATTAGAAGATGAACCAGAACTAGTTAACTCAGATCCTTATGGAGATGGCTGGTTTTTTAAAGTAAAGCTTACGAATGAAGAAGAAACCAACGAATTATTAGATGCAGAAGGTTATGCCGAACTGTGTGAAAGTGAAGAGTAAAATTTTCACTTAGTTGAGTTGCAGGGTGGCGTAAAATGACTTACACCACCCTCACTAATACTAAGATTTGCTTTTAGATTGGGTTTACAACCTTATCTAGGTCTTCCAACTCAAACCATAACCTGGATTCATCCAGTGGTGTTTTTACAGGTAAAATAGGGTTAGGAATAGTAAATATTTTTCGTTGCTTCAATTTAGCTTTATTTAATATTGACCGGTGATGTTCCATAAACAACTTTTCAAAGCTACCATCCTCAACCGCTTGATACAGACCCTTTGTAAGTAGTCTGGCTAAACGCTGACTATCTTTGTTCACAAAATAGTAGAAGGCTGTTTTGTATCTAATAACAATCGTTGGTTCAACTATTATTCCCTTATCAGCATGGCTTTCTGCTTCTGCCCAAATTTCAACGATAGAGCGGGGAAAATAGTCGAAACGCCTTAGCGCTAACATTTTGAAAAGGCCTTCGTAAGAAGCAACCCCACTCACTTGAAAGCCATTCTTTCTTAAAATTTCCGTATCAGGCCAATCATGGCCCTGACCAGCATATAGCGGCTTAAGCAAATCCAAGTGAGTAATTGCAGCAAATTTACGTTGATCAGCGTCTCTAATCAATGGTAATCGCCAACCAATCATTCCCTTATAAATGGGTACCCTAATGGGTAATAATTGTTTTTCTCTTTCAATAGAGGTCATCGACCACACCACATCAACAACCTTACCAAGTGCTAATAGCTTCAGTGCTCTGCCTTGAAGCATGACACCTTCACTGGGCTTTATTTCAAATTGCTCACCTGATTTATTCAGCCCAAGCTCTAATAACTTTGCAGGATACTGAGTACGCTTATCATCAGCTGTTACTGGCCGAGGATAAGTCACAACAATTGGCTGAACAGCAACAGCAATAGATGCTGTCAGTAACAAACTGAAACCTACAATTACACTAATAAGAGAGAGATCTATCATAAGCCGTACATTGCAGCACTACTCTTAACAAGTAAGTGTAGCTGTTGTAGTAGGACTAGAAATATATCAACAAAGTAGAAGCTGATAGCTTTTTGTAAGCGAACACCATCAAAAACCTCATTCAGTTTCGGTTAATATCAACTATATAAACTATTGATTACCAAGCAGAATCTTTCTTGATGTGTTGATGAAGCGAGAACTGAATGCCTATAACTCAACTAAGACAAACAGCACGAAACGTTTTAATTGGTTACTTAATCTCTTTACTGGTTGGATGCAGCTTTACACCAACTACAACTGAAGACCCAATTCCTTTATCAGCTTCAGAACAAGTCATTGCAAAAAGGCTTGAGCAGCATTATGAAACTTGGGACAAGGTACCTTACCGATACGGGGGCACAAATAAATCAGGTATAGACTGTTCATCATTCATCCAAAATACTTATAAAACGGTCTTTAACATCAGCTTACCCAGAGCAACCAAACAGCAAGCACAAATAGGCAAAACAATTTCTATAAAGAATCGTCGCCCAGGAGACCTGTTATTTTTTAAAATCAGTCGCAACTCTCGACATGTGGGGGTTTATGTGGGCAATAACCGTTTTTTACACGTATCTAAATCTAAAGGGGTTATTATTTCTAAATTTACCCAATCTTACTGGCAACGGCATTATTGGAAAGCAGTGCGGGTTTTGTAAAACAAAAAACTAGCCCGGGTATACTCTTCGCGAATGACATACTCGGGCAAAGTATTACTCTATATTATTTAATAATAAAATAAATAATTATGAGGTTATTTATTTGGATAAGTGTTGCCTAACACACTTCCTTTAATCATATGGTAATTCTTAGGTCCCATAATTGTTGTTTCCGACCATTTTATCACACCTACTTCAGGAGCTAGCCATAACTCAGTTACCCCACCATCAGCACAACTATTACGGAACGATAGTTTAACTATATTATCAAAAGTACCTGCAGGTACTTTTAGTTCTTCTGAGCGACTAGTAATGATTACCTCTCCACTATTACAAGGAGCAATACTAACTTTTTGCACATTACCTTCCGCAGAATTTAAGTCTACGAATAGCTGCACTTTCTGATCATTTTCCGACCAAACATATATCTTATTATCATCACTTAAATGCAGCCAAAGATCACCCAACCCACCAAAGTTATTAAAGTATTTCCAGGTACCATCATCTTCAATTACTTTTGAAGGAATCAGGCGATCATTTTTTTCACCTTGATAAACAACATAGTCGCCAATTGTCATGGGTAGATAATTATTTGCACTTACACTACCAATAAAAACCGCACTAATTAATGCTGCTGTTGTAAGCATTTTTTTTGCTATTTTTCTCATAACTCTGATCCTTATTATTTATTTTGGTAGAAAGAATGTTTTTAGTGCTCTGCATAATAGCAAGTTGCAAATTCTTTTGTTATTACATTTTCAAAAGAAACCCTACCAAAAATAATACTTCGTTGTAAACACTACTTTACAAGCAGTTATTTACTAAATAACAATACGTTTGAATACTTATATATCCTCTGTAAACCACTAGTTATGTACTGATGACCTATCAGTCCATTTTGCTTTTCTCACAAGTTTGCTACTATGCTACAAACAATCTACAACTAAAGTTGAATAAAATTTTAAGGGTATAAATAATGACAAAAAAAATAGCTGTTATTTTATCTGGCTGTGGATTTCTTGATGGCGCTGAAATTCATGAGTCTGTCTTGACCCTGCTAAATTTAGACTTATTAAATATAAGTTATCAGTGTTTTTCTGTTGATATAGATCAAACAGATGTTGTTAATCACTTGACTGGAGAAGCCTCCCACGAAAAGCGTAATGTTTTAGTAGAGTCAGCAAGAATTGCTCGGGGTAGTGTAAAGAATATAAGTGAATTGGTTGCCTGTGACTTTGATGCGTTAATCTTACCCGGTGGTTATGGCGTAGCGAAAAACTTATCAGACTTCGCAACTAAAGGTGCGGCAATGCATGTACCAGAAGCTGTATTAAAGGCATGTCAGGCATTCGCAACAAACAGAAAGCCAATTGGTTTAATTTGTATTGCCCCAGCTCTTGCCGGAAAAATTTATGGTGAACCCGTTAAATGCACTATTGGTAATGATGAACAAACAGCAACTGCGCTGGAACAAATGGGAGTCAAGCATCAAAGCTGTGCAGTTAATGATATTGTCATTGATGAAAAGCATAAGTTAGTAACCACGCCTGCCTATATGTTAGCCAATCGCATTAGTGAAGCTGCAGAAGGGATTGCTAAGCTGGTCAAGCAAGTCATCGCCCTCACTTAAGAACAATACATTTTTAGATACAATTTAATACAACGAGTTGCGAATAATAGCAAAATACCTCTAGAATTCATCCGCTAACCTGAACATTTCTGAAAATCAATGAAATATTTGGGTTGGTGGTTAGTCCATTAGCGGCTGACCAAACCAAACATTGGTACTAACTGATGATTAGAGTATTGTAGCATGACTGGATATGAAGAGTTTTTACCCGAAATTAAAGCCGCCGTAATGAACTTTATTGACAAAGTACCCTTCAACCAGTTGGTCGGAATGAAAATAACCAACGTCACGCCTAATTCGGTTGAAATGCATTTACCAATGAAGGATGAGCTAATTGGTAACTATATAACAGGTATTTTACATGGTGGTGTTATCTCGTCGATGATTGATGTTAGTGGCGGTGCCATGGCATTAGTGGGAGCATTTCGCAAATTAGAACATATTGATATACAAGAGCGCATTCAACGTTTAGCCCGTGTAAGTACGATAGACCTACGAGTTGACTATTTACGTCCAGGCCGAGGAGAGAGCTTTTATGTAAGCTCAACCTTATTAAGGTCTGGCAATAAAGTCGCCGTAACACGTTCCGAGTTTTATAATAATCGCAATGATCTATGTGCAGTGGGAACAGGAACTTATTTATGTGGGTGATTCACCCCATCACTATAGCTACCTAAACTCCCCACTGTTACAAGCTTGGTTCTGTCAATATTACTATGAAAGTCATAAGGCCAACAGTTGTTTGCTAATTAGCTTAAAACTCATCACTTAAGGGTAAAACAACACTTAACTAAGAAACTTACAGTAAAACACTAGTAGCCTATTCTGACTACCAGACAAGGATCAAGAATTAAAGAAGTTAAGTCCTGATTTTTCTGGTTCTACTTCTCCAAAATTGGCTCAATAACCTGCTGCCATTGGATATAACCAGCCCCATACAAGTGGATGCCATCTATAGTATATTTTGCTTCAAGCACTCCATCAGGTGCTAGTCGTTCATTCAGATCAATGTATTGGATACCAAAATTCTTAGCTAGGGCTAGCAACTCATCATTAAGTCGAGTAACAGTTAGATTAAAGGGTTTAAACCGTTCACCAAAAAATAGAGTTGACTGAATTATCGGCGTAATACCTCTAGCTTGTAACCTAGCCAGTATTATTTGATAATTTTTCACCATTTCATCAAATGGTGTCCTCCGTATAATATCATTAGTACCTAGCATTAAAAAAACTTGCTTCGTATCGCTTGGAATAACGTCTAATCGATTTAATGTACCTGCTATTGTATCTCCAGCAATTCCTCGATTAACAATAGAATAGCCGGGGAGTAACTCATGCCACTCTGCATCATCGGTTATTGAGTCACCCAACATAACATTTCTGGCGTTAACTGTATAAGTACTAAAAAAAGAAACTTTTCGATTATAGTAATAGGAATATCCCTTACTAAAAGGTTTCACTTTCTTTTCAGGAAATAAGCTCTTTTTTAACCATATTATTTGAGAATAAGGAAAAAATTCATATTGAATACTTGCCATACCATA
This sequence comes from Spartinivicinus ruber, assembly GCF_011009015.1. Lineage (NCBI taxonomy): Bacteria > Pseudomonadati > Pseudomonadota > Gammaproteobacteria > Oceanospirillales > Zooshikellaceae > Spartinivicinus > Spartinivicinus ruber. Next base: position 299,232 of record NZ_CP048878.1, on the reverse strand, counting down.
AGACAAACCAACGGCCAGACAAAAAGTGGCCATAAATACAGTTTTATAGTTTGGTAAATATCTAGTTTCCATAGTATCACTATTGCAATATTTATCAGTTAACAATAATATTATTAGCTATATTTATAAATATAATATTAAGGAACGAGCAATAAAACATACGTTAGTTAAGAGTTACCATTTTTGCAGTTATGAAGCCTTTGAAAATCATAACTGGTGAGAAATATTTTAACCTTCTTAGATAAACTTATAGCTTTCCATTTTCCAGACTATTTTTATCAAAAAAATTTACTTTTTGTTATTTATATTAGCAACTCAAACTTCTATAGCCTTAACCTATTCTATGATACATATAAGCATAGCGCAAATATTTCAACAATATAATAATAAACCTAAAAATAGATTTATGTTACAAATTTTTAGATTTTACATATCTATTTTCAACATGCTCTTTTATACTATCACCATTTATATATGGCCTTATGATAGTTGGTACTTCTTCTATAGCACCTCCTTAATCTTGATATTATTATCAATACAGAAAATCGATTAAAACTATTGTTTATATTCAGCCCTCATGGTATTTTTACTTATAAATATTCTCGCTATAGGAGATAAGTCCGAATTAAAAAATATTTATCATATAATTTAAGGGGAATACCTTGAATAATCGACTAGCCGAGTTAGATGTATTTCGTGGTTTAGCCGCGCTCGCCGTTGTTTTATTTCACATTACAACGCGTTATGAGGAGCTTTATGGACATCCTTCCGAGCTTGTGTTTGACTTTCCTCTTGGACATTATGGTGTAACATTATTTTTCATGATTAGTGGCTTTGTTATTTTTCTAACCTTAAGTCGCACACAGAATGCCTACGATTTTATTGTTTCAAGGTTATCGCGGCTTTTCCCTGCATTTTGGGTCGCGGTAATAATTACTACTCTTGCAGTAATGTTGATCGGACTGCCAGAAAAGTCCTTTTCTTTGACCACAGTTGCTCTCAACTTAACAATGATACCTGACTTATTAGGTGTTCCAGTAGTAGATGGTGTGTATTGGACATTACAATATGAACTCATATTTTATTTTTTTATGTTAATATTATGGCAGATAAAGTTACTTAAAAAAATAGAGTGGGTGTGCTTCGGATGGCTACTACTACAGGCAGCATTTATTTATAGTGATTATAAATACAATTATTTCCCTTGGAAACTAAGGCTTTTTTTAATTTTAGATTATGGCCACCTCTTTATCGCAGGTATTTTATTTTATCGACTTAAATACCAATCACAGCCTGGATTAATCAATAAAGCTAGACACCTTTTAATTGTTATAAGCCTATTATTCCAATACCTTACAAATGACAGCCCTGAAAGTGCCTGGATTGCTGCAGGACTGTATTTAAGTTTCTACTTATTTGTTTACAACTACCTGTCCTTTATTGTATGCAGACCACTTATTTTTTTGGGTACAATCTCATACACCTTATATTTATTTCATCATAACCTGGGCTTTGTCATCTTACATTTGTTTTATCGTCTAGAAATTTCACCTTTATTCGCGATCCCCTGTGTCATTACTATCTGTATTGGAATAGCCACTCTCGTGACATATTCCATAGAAAAACCCGCACTCAAGCTTATTAGAAGCAAATATAATCTTAGAAGCTATAAAAGCGCGTTGCACACCAACTAATAAAATTTATCAATGAACTACTCACTGCAACTTGCTCCAAGAGCAAAGCAACTAAAACAGCGATGATGTTTCAGGCTTATGTTTTTTTCCATGGCTGCTGTTAAGCTATCTGCCAGCTCATAATCTTTATCATCATCTACTAAGGTACAAGCATAAACTTTTACTTTGCCATTTATTTTAACCAGCATTTTGCTGTAAGCACACATAAACTGACGTCTACTTTTTTGTGTATGGTAAGTTGTCATACAAGCTTCAGTTATTTCTGGCACTTCGACTATAGAGCCAGGCTCATAAAAATTGGGAAATGCCACAATATTAATTTTATCAGACAAACCATGCTGACTCAGTAACTGGTAGAATTCATTATCCTGTTTGACTTTATCTTCTTTAGGATCAACTATTTGTCGAGCAATGGATACTTTAAAACCATAATGATGAAGTAACTGCAAGCTTTCTAATGACTTAGCAAATGATCCCTCTCCTCTTTCCAGATCATGTAACTTTGGGTTTACATAATCAAGGCTAATACGAAAGGCAATTGGATATTTTGAGTTTTTCAGAGAAAGGATCTTGTCGATTCTTTTTAAAACAGGATCAGTTCCATTGGTTAACACTAAACAAGGCTTATATTGGGAAGCATAGCCAAGGATTCTAACCATGTCTTTGGCAACAAATGGCTCTCCACCAGTAAACGAAAACTGCTGAACCCCTAGTGCCAGCGCTTCATGAATAAAAGGCTTAACATCAGCTAAACGCATCAGTTGTAGACGGTTGTCACCTGGTTTGGAGCCTTCCAAGCAAAACGAGCATGCCAAATTACAGGCAGTGCCAATATGAAACCATAGTTCATCTAAAGCATGGGGTTGAATATAACCCCGTTTTTCTCCCTTGCTGGTAAAGCACCACTCTGAACTTCTATCTAAACTGCTAGTTGCGATTAAGTCCACTTTCATGCCTCTGGCATTGTTTAACATTCAACAACAACCTGCTTCCAACGAATCCGCCTCATGACTGGTAAATGGTAGCGTTATACCACACTCCTGAAAAGGCCCATAATGTTTTGAGAAATCACCAATGAATTCAAAGTAGGATTTAAAGCGAGTTTCAGCAAGCATACGCCAGGTGTTGCCACAAACAGGAAATACTTTACCAGCTTCAATAACATGGTGTTTATCTAATACAAACTGATCTTCATTATAAGGAATTGATCCCTTATAAATAACTGCTTGCCCATAGTCTTCACAGTGGCTATCCAACTCTGGCAATTTAAATAAACGATAAATAGCTGAAAAAAAGTTAATATTAGCTAATTTTTGCTTGATGTTTTCATCTTCTATTTTTATAGACCTATCACTGACTAATCTTGGATCAATGAAGCCAGCCTGCTTGGCTACAGTTAAAAAATCCTGCCAATAAAAAGCTCCACTTAAACATTCACCATATAAGATGGGATCATTTATTAGCCCTTGAGGTACACGCCGGTCTGAATAAACATCAGCAAAATATATTTCTCCACCAGGCTTCAGTAATCGATAGGCCTGTTTTAGAACCGACTCTTTATCTGGGGATAAATTAATTACACAGTTAGAAACAATTACATCAAAAGAATTTTCTGCAAAATCCAAATCTGCTAAATTTTCGATATATCCTTTATAAAAGACGACATTATTAGCATTATAACCAAACTGTTGCTGGTGATAGTCCTGATATTGAGTAGCAATAGCAAGCTGTTCCTCTGTCATATCTACTCCTGTTACATGACCAGCCTCACCTACTAGTTGAGCCAATACATAACAGTCTCTACCTGAACCACAACCTAAATCTAATATCTTACAACCAGCGAGCGCTTCTGGAGCAACTAAACCACAACCATAGTATCGACTTAATACGGTTTCATGCACATTTGCAAGAGCTTGCCTTATATAAAGTGGAAATCTTGTAGTTGTTGTACAAGCGTTAGTCTTTAAATCTTGTGAATTCTGTAAAACTTTACCATAGTAATCTTTAACAGACTGCTGCATATTCCCCCCTAAAACTGCATATTATGACCACAGCAACAAAGTATACCAATTCTTTCGGTGTATATGTTAAAGATTAGACCATTAAGAAGTTTAAATTCTTTCAGAGGTATATCTATTTTTCAAATCAGTCAGGCAATGTCAGAGCCTAATACATTAGAATAATCTATAGCAGGCAAGGAAATAATAAATTTAGCCCCTTTATCAGGTTGGCTTTCACAAATGATCGTTCCCTGTAACTTTTGAGTAACAATATTGTAAACTATATACATGCCAAGCCCAGTTCCACCTTGATTTGCCTTCGTGGTGAAAAAAGGATCAAAAATGTGGGCAAGCGTTTCAGGAGCCATGCCTTTACCATCATCAGCCACAGTTAAAATAACCATATCCCCTTTATCTTCAGCAGCGAGTTTCAACATTCCAACCCCACCCTCTTCATAGCCATGCTGTAAGGCATTACTAACCAAGTTAACTAATAGTTGGTGAATTGCTGTAGGAAAGGTGGATAATTGTATAGATTCATCAATATCAATAATGGGAGTAATATTTTTTGATGTATAGTGTGACAATATGGTTTCTATAACTTCTTCAACTTCTTCTTTTAATTTTACCTTTTGAAATTTTGCTTTAGATTTACCTTTTGCAAACTGACGAATATTAGAAGTCATTCGATGTACAGAGTTCAAACTTGATGTCAACGTTTTAATATGATTTTGGCAATTATGTAATAGTGCTAAGATCACGTTTTTATTTACAGACTCTTCATCACACTGATGTTCTGCTTCAAACAGTTGGTTCTGCAGAGCTTCAGTTGCAGATTTACTTGTTGCTAAGGGGTGTTCTATATCTTGAGTAATACCTTCCAACAAGCCTCCTAATGCAGCCATTTTTTCCGTTTCTACCAAAGCATCTTGTTTTTGCTGCTGCAATATATTCATACCACTACTACTTTGCTCACTGGAGCTATCATCGATTTTCTCGTAAATTGCACCTTGCTCACTTGATGTTACAGGATAATGCTTATTTGTTGCATAATAATGGTAACGTTCATTTATTGCATTGATTAGAATATCCAGCTCATCATTTTCTTTACTGGGTCCTCGCAATAGCGTCAATTTCTTTGAAGGCTCTCCTGGTTGAGTATTTTTTAAATATTCAGCCATTCGAATTAGGTGGCGTGTTACAAGATTCCAAAATACTAACAAAATAACAACAGCAACAATTGCTGTTTTTATACTATTTGAAATAAGAATTACCGCAAACTTATCCACCAGCCTGCTATAAATCTGGCTCATATCTGCCACTACCTTTAAACGTCCTAAGTCAATTGGGGATGAATTGAGTGGTTTAGCAATTAACTCAAACTCCTCTTCTTTTAAGGTTCGGCCTTCATCAATTTTACCTGCCTTCCAAACCACTTCATCGTCCTGGCGAATTTCGGCATATACAACTTCAGGAATTTGGACAAATGCATCCAGCTGGATCTTAATTTGTGGTTCATCAAACAACCATACCGATCGCATAATACTAGGTACACTGGATGCTTTGATTTGTTGGAAAACACCATTCATTCGGCGCATATCTTCCCAATAATCCAGCCCCAACTGCACACTGGTGGTTAAGATGGCAATTGTAGTACTCACCCCAACGACAGCAATGAGTAGTCGTCTGGCAATGGCTCCATATTTCTGTTTATTCAGCAACATACAGTCACTAACCTGCAGCAACCTGTAGCGATACAGGTTACTTAAGTTTTTATCGCGCCGCCTATAGTGATGGACTTTAAAGTATTTACGTCAGCAGCCATCGCCATTATAATAGCGTTTACTTTCATTCTGAAAATAACAGTCAAAATACCGTCAATTTTGTAAAATTTTCACTTAATCATCAGTATAGACAAGAAAGTAGTAGTTTTTCTCATGTCAGCAATTTAACAGCTCTATAAATTACACTGCTATTTATAGAAGTGATATAGCTGTTTATAATCAGTAGTTTTCTTATATTCTAATAATGCTTTATTAATTATTTTTATATCTTCTTGGCTAACGGTTTTTTTGCTAAACATAAAAAATACAGGGTCAGCATTGACGATATAGGGGTGAACTTCTATTTTATCCAAAATACCTTGTTCTGCTGCTTTATATTTTGCTGTTGGGGGTTCCATTAAAATACCATCAACATAGCTTGCTAATAGCATTCTCAACGCTTTATTATCAATCATAGGTCTTTCCAGTAATAACTTTTTAAAGCGCTTGTCCTGGCGAGCTGTATTAAATTCATCTCCAAACCAGGCTCCCAACTCAATTAAAACCCGCATCTGTAAACCAACAACATCTGATAACTTACTTAGTTGCCAACGTTCTGCTTCTCCCTTTCGAATAATAATTCGATATTCCTCATCTCGATAGCTTTTACTATAAAATGCATATTTTTTTCTCTCTTCGGTAATAGAGGCTGTAGGCAACATATCTAAGTTACCTTGCTCAATTTCAACCAATGAGCGCTTCCAAGGCATTTCAATAAAATGATAATTACAACTGGCCCGTTTAAAAACATTTTTAATTACTACTACATCAAGACCTACCACCTCTTTATTTTCATTTTGGTATAAAAAAGGCTCATAATAATTCCAAGCAATTAAGAAAGTTTTTTTTTGGCATTGAGCATACGTTATAGAACTAAACAGCCCAAAACTGACCAACAACACCAAACTCGTAGTAACAAGTGACAAGATAACCAGCCTATTTTTTCATTTACCAATAGCTAACCAATTGATAGTATAGCTCAGTCGCTTATAGGAATATTAATTACATGCCTCTCACCTTGACTATATATGATACTAACTAAAAACAAGTACTTAATAACAACCATCAATAATGCCATTAGTGTTGCAACTAACAGCAATTTCCACACTATAACAGCAACTCCCACTTACGGTGGGGATATTAACCAAACTTTTAAGTTGAAGAGTAATGATCAACAGTTTTTTCTTAAGTTACAGTCTGGAGCACCCTTTAATTGGTTTCAGCAAGAATTTAATGGGCTTTTAGCCATTAGAGCCACCCAAACAATTGATGCACCAAAGCCTATAGTAGTTAGTGAGTTTGAAGACTATCAGTTTCTTGTTTTGGAGTACCTTCAACTTACTGATACTGGTGACTGGCATCAATATGGTGAACAGTTAGCGAATTTACACAAAGCGCAAAGCAACCAACAATATGGCTGGGTAGAGGATAATTATATTGGACATACTATCCAGAAAAATAGCAGGAGAGATAATTGGGCAGAATTTTTTGCTTTTCAGCGCATTGGCTACCAACTGGAATTAGCTTCCTGCAAGGGGTATACACTAGCAATTCCTAACCAACATATAATTAATAGCGTTCATCATCACTTAGTTGAACACCAACCTACAGTAAGCTTAGTTCATGGTGATTTATGGAAAGGCAACATGGGCTTTACAATAAAAGAGCCTGTACTGTTTGATCCTGCTTGCTATTACGGGGATCGGGAAGTTGATTTAGCAATGACGGAATTATTTGGCCAACTACCAGAACAGTTTTACCGTGGCTATCATACAGTTTACCCTATTGATAATAGCTACCAACAGCGAAAACCTATTTATAATCTATACCATTTACTTAACCATTTAAATTTATTCGGTAGGTGTTATTTATGCCCAATTAATAATATATGTACTCTGATCTCAAGTTAGTCCCAGTTTGTTCTTTGACCTGTTTGTGTTAAAGACATTGTAGGCTCTCCAGCCATAGGACCTTCAGGAACAGCATTCAAAGTGTATGTAGTTGCTGTTTGATTAGTTATAGTCAACTCATAGTATGGATTACTTGGAGTTGCTTGATCAATTGGAACCTTGTTGGTGCCAAGTAAAGTTTGAGGTGTCGCCCCCACATAAGTTGCTGGTGATTGTTCGGTATAAAACCTCTCCATTGCATTAGCCAGCTGCATTAAGGCAGACTGAGCGTCGGACCGCATAGACTTTCTTACATATTCCTGGTAAGAGGGATAGCCAACCGCAGCCAATATTCCCACAATTGCAACTACTATCAATAGTTCAATTAATGAAAAACCAAGTGCAGTACGTTTCATCATTATTTTCTCTGTTATTATTTACTGAGGTGGGGGGGCCATTTCTACGGGAAGCTCCCATATTTCATCAATATAGTTGGTCTCACCAAATTTTTTTATCGTAAAACCAATAACCATGCCGTCTTTTAAATCTGCTAAACTACCAAATTCAGTTTTTAACAAATGTACCTTTGCGTTATTCCATATACTAAAATGCAGTGCATCTGCTTCCAGCACATTTTTTCCAGCATTAATCGAGTTAATAATCCTGACCTGCTCAAATTGAGCAGGATAATAAGTCGGTAAATTTTTAGTTACGATATTTGGTTGAGTAATATCTTCAGCACTGGCAATACCAACCAGCAATAGCAGAGGGACTATATATAGTTTTAAGCACTTACAAATTTTGACGAATTTCATCAGTTTAGCTCCAACACGTTACTCAGCAAACAGCTGTCTCCAAGAGAGCCGTCCAGTATTCATTCCTTCAAGATTAGCTCCAAAACTGCTTATCTCTCCTGTGTTTTCCTGTATAACTATTCTGTTACCAATAAATGATGGATCATTAGGTATTTCATCCAGCCTAATACCTGATACAGATGTGCCATTGGGTAAACTATCCTTCTCGTCAAATTTTCCATCATTATTCAAGTCAAATAAAACAGTGGTTTTGGACTTGCCTCCTGTATTTGGGTCAATTCCTATTAAAAAACCACCTGGCAATACTTCACAGGCTAATGCTGGGTTTGGTATTACCGTAGTTGTTAAGAGGCTGTTTCCAATTAAGAATAGTCTGCGAACAGCCCGTTCACCTGGATATTCGATAGTGCCACCACCAGCAATCTCAGCATCAAAGTCCAGCCGCCAACCCATCACATCATCATCTTTAGAATAATTCACTGGATTATTGGTTAAGCTCCTCACTATAAATCCACTGACTTGATCAACTTCATTAATAAATTCTTGCTCAACTAACTCACTTTTACTGACAGGATAGCCTGTACTGCTAAAATCATCCCAAACACCATACATTGATTGTATATCAGTAGATCCTATATCATCTTCTTTAAACCAAGTGCCAGTGCCTACTATCACAATGACACCTCCAAGTCCTTGCTTTGGATTACGAACAACTATTGGCTGATTAACTATTGGTTGAGGTTTGCCATTGGAATCAGTTGCGGTGAAGATAATTTGCCGACTCTTTGTATCATCCCATAATCCTGGATTAGTCGCAGTTAAATCAAAGCGCCATAAATTACCTTGCAGATCACCCACATAAACATAGTCTGTAGTACCATTACCATCAACATCCACAGCCCTAGGCACTCCTAGGCCATTAGGTGTTAAGCCATCACTACTTTCTGCCTTACCTTTTCCTGTCACTGACTTGTAATAATCCTGGTTGAGCACCCAACTACCATCAAGCCCTCCACTCAATTTAGCGATAAAAAGTGCAGCATCGCCATCCGTACTGCTGCTGTTATAACCGTTACCAAAAATAGCTACCCAGATTTTCTCTCCATTTTCCTTAGCATTGGTCATGGTTATAATTGGCCGACTATAGGTAAATCCAAGGTCAGCATCATCCGCAGAAGTAAACTCCCACATCACATTATTAGCAGCCCCTGCTTCTGTGGAAAAAGTTGTTGGGTCTGTAATATCTATGGCAAACAAGCCTTTACCGCCAGCCCCTAGAGCACCAATTAATACGGTATGCCAAGCATCACCATAAAAAGCATCATTAATACTGGGCCTTTCGTCCACATACATTTTATGAACGTAATCAGGGAAAGTTAGGTCAGTTAATTTATCAAAGAATATATTGGGCACATAGGCAAAAAGTTCTTCTCCTGTATCGGCATTAAACCCATGAAGCATGCCATCATTGGCTCCAACATATAGCACAGGTGTCCTATTACTATAAGTAGAAGCAAAGCTAGAGTATGGTTTACTGGTTGGATAAGGGTCATTATCTCGCCCGGTAAACAAAGGAGTACCTACGTAACTTGGTGTAGAATGAATAATATCTCCTAACCTACCTTTATTTTTTAATCTACTACGGAACTCACCTTGGTCTGCTTGATCTCCTTCATGAGTCTGATCACCTCTTAAATAGGCAAGGCGTTCGTCACCTATTTTTCCATCGTTATCACCATAACCTGCGGGCAATGCAAAAGGAACAGGATTATCTAATAAACTTTTTTGAGTGGTAGTTAAATGAGTATCATAGTTAAACGGAACACCTGTTTTAGTACCATCAGCATTCACTCGGTAAGTAATAATATTCCGGTTATTGATGTTATTACCTGCCAGCTTTTCATCCAGTTTTTCAGCTGCTGACCATAGTATGGTACTCGTATCAACTACACCCGTTGTAGTATTAACAGGATGAGCTAATACATCCCCGTTATGTAAATCGGGATTATATAAAGCACGGTAAGCAATAGCATTGGTTTTTAAACTTTGGGTATTAAATGCCACTGCACTGGCTGCCCCAACGTCTGCCTGAATACCCCGGAACATTTCTTTTAAACCAACAACTAACTGCCCTGGATCACTTGCACTTAAATAATTACCTCGACCATTGTAGGCCGCGTGTAATAAATCATCTACTTTTGCCAAATTACTTGAAAACGGATTGGGCCAATTAAAAGCTGTTGCAGGATTGGTTGGAAAACCATTCACACTGCCAGTTAAACCAAATCCAACTGTAAAGGTTGACATATGCTGATGCAAAGTATCATCAGCAGTTAATGAAGTAGAACGTTCAATATCATATTTGGTCGTGGGTACCTTGTTATCTAAACCAGATAAATCAGTTTTGTAGTATTTCATTGCAACATCAGCAAGCGTCTCACTTACGTCATCAGCAAATGCACCACCATCAAATTGATTACTGGTATTTTTATCTTGGTTACCCACACTAGGAGAGTCGCCATTATAAAAGCCATCTGTCATCAAAAGAGAGTAGTTTTGCTGGCAAGTACCAATCGGTGCTGGTTGAATAGGACAATCAGAGCCACTAGCATCAAACCGATTACCTGACTCACAAGCAAAATATTTTCCCACATCGCGTAAATTTTTTCTTAGAGGCGTTCCTTGGGCAGGAATAGGAGTACCATAAATTTTATCTAGCAGTGCTTTCTTATTCCCTGAAAGAGCAGATGCATTCATAGATGCAACAGGGTAATTATTATTTTTAGTATTAATAGTTGTAAAGCCTATTCTGGCATTAGTTAAATCTTTTAAAACAAAGCCTAATGCACCTTTTACTACTAAATCTCTTGAGCGGTAATAACTAAACCAATTAGCAAAGTTTTGCTGGATTTTTGCATCAGCAGCACTAATCTTAAATTCTGTTTCTTCACCATTTTCATACAATCCATCACCATCGTCTTTCCAGGTATAATATTTAAATTCAGGAATCCAAAACCATTGTCCTTGCCATATCCAATTTCCTTTAGTTAAATCAACATACTCTTGTGGATCATATGGGTTATCTGGTGCTTTTGTAATATCAATATCTTTAAACGGATTACCATTTTTATCTAACCCAGGCCAAGGTTTATATTCCTTAGTAGGATTGAAATACAGTTTATTAAAACTGCTAGTTCTGAAACGCCAGTTATCCATTTCAGCAACACATATACCGTAATAATTACTACTACTATAAGTATTTGTATTAAACCTCATTCCATAAGCATAAGGATAATTAAAATTACAACCTGGCTGATGTACAACACTTCCACCATTAGAACTACTTATATTAGTTCCGTTAGGTTGGTTAGCCGTCATCACACCTGATGCCATTAAAGCTTCCCAGTCCATACTACCAGAGTCGTCAAATAAAATAACTATATTTGGTTCTGCCCCCGGTGCTATTTCCAATGCATTTTGAGCCAAATTTAAAGGCCCTGATTTTACTATTGGTACAGCTATTATTAATGCAACCGCCAGCGCAATAGGTGTCCTTCTCATTATGTGCTTATGGCATTTCATACTTTTTATACCCCTTGCAAGCAACCCCTGCATATTACATTTGTTTTGCATACATACTTTGTAAAATAACTTGTGAATCTGCTGAGCTCCCTACTCCTTTAGCAGTGACTCGAAAAACTTCAACCTCACCTAAAGCGGCACTTTCACCATAGTTATCTTGATTTAATGTGGCATTTTCAGGTTTAATAGTTGCGTAATTTTCTATATAGTATTCTGGCAAACCAGCAATACCATAATTAGCAACTTTTTCTTTCTCAAGTGAACGAGTTTTGACAGTGTTCCACTCTTCCCACATTTTATTATCGACTGCACTTTTTGAATAAAGGCCATTCGTTCCTTGATCAGAAAAATCAGCTAAAGTTCCAATATTATTCTGAACAAATAACTCAGCATCCATTAAAGCTGTTTCTGCGGTTTGAAATGCAACATTATAATCTCTAAAATTTGCACTTATTTTAGAGTCTAAATTTGACCGATCAACAGCATTTATACCAATAATTGATAACACTAGCAAAATAATTAAACTAATAAATAAAACAGCACCTTCCTGTTTTTTTTTCATAGTATCAACCTCCTCTATTTCTTAGTTTGACTGTATGCGAAAACGTCCGACGTAATACACCATCATCCTGACTACCAATTGCATCTATAGAATTAACTGTTAACTCAACCTTAGCTGTGATAACACGATTAAAGTCTGTTATAGAAGAGGCATTCTGATACTGGTCAATAGTACCGTCAGGTGTTCCTGCAGTTGTATCTACACCATAGAGTATTTGTAAATTTTCGACCCCACGCAGCATTTCAACAGGGTCACTCGCCTCTTGTCTTCTCCAAAGCGAAAGCACTGGATTGCCCCGATTATTAGTTATATTGTTACCATCAGCATCTTGCGCTCTACCTATGTAATAAATATTAGTAACAAATTTATAAATACTGGCTTCTCCTGGATTATATCCAGGGCCATCTGTTAATGGTGTATTTTGATTACCTGGAACAAATTTACCACCCGCATTATGGGTTAAATTAATATGATTGGTTCCTGCCTGCACATTAGCACTTGTCACCTGGAATAATGACGCTTTGGTGCAGTCACTGATAATAGTTATTTCTCCATCTTCAAGTGTTGTATTGTTTTCAATTTTCATATCTTCCGATGTAGTTGGATTATTACTAACTAAAGAAGCGCCATTATCGATAACCCTTCTTATCACTACTACATCAGTATTTGTCTCTGGTGCCGGGGTTGTACCTGAAATAAAAGCCGGCAAATTAGGCTGCCAACTTGCACCATTAGCATTAAATCCTTCTATTCCAATATTAAAATTGTAAGCAAAATCATTAGCTGTACTCTGTAAAACATTTTTTAATGATATATTTGATAAGTTGGATAAACATCCCATATACCCAGCCATTCGAATATCATCACTAATAAGATCAATAGCAAACCTAGCATTATCTTGTAAATTGGCAGTGCCTTGAATCATTCGATAAGTTTGCTGGTTATTAGTAAATATACTGATGATACCACCTAATAATAATGCACCTAACACCAGTGAGATCATCATCTCAACAATGGTAAACCCCTTGTTTATATCCAATTTACTAGTCTTCATATTTCCGTGACCATATTATAAGAAGAACGGTTATCTGGATCAGTGGAGATAGGATCAGCCCATTCAACCGTAATGGTGTAAGTATTACCATTTATTTCGATTGATCCTGTTCCATCTCTCAGCAAACCTTGTACTCGAACTGCTTGTCCATCTCCACCAATTGTAAAAGTCGAACAATTATTATTTTCATTAAATCTACCCAATAAGCATTTCCACTGTGCCAAATCATAATCTTTTAGTGCACTAGCATTGCAAGTGCCAGTCTCACAGCTATTAGCAGCCACACCAGGTGCATCATCAACACCTGTTGTATAGTCTGCTGTAGGATTAGCCCGTATTCTATCCAAAATATTATTTGCTAAAAAAACAGCATAACTCCTATCAAATGACTGACTGTTATTTTTCAAGCCAACCGCTTGCAAACCAGCTAATCCTAATAACCCAATAGACAACACAAGTATTGAAATTAATATTTCCATTAATCCAACACCTTGCTGCTTAAAGTTGATTTCTCGCAGGGCCTTTGGCATTTTTGTTACCTGTAAATTAACAAAATATTTCATTAATTTTACTCTATTTTATTTTTTCTATTCTAGTGACTCCAGAAGCAGTGACAGTTATCAACCGGCTGGAGTTTGCACCTGGTAGTTGGATATCAACCGTGTCTTGGGTAGTAGCAAGAAACCCTCGCGAATTAAAAGTAATGGTACTGAAATTATTATTGCTATTTAACGCAATACTTTGCTCAGTAAGTGAAGGAAAGTCTCTAATCACTTCATTATTAGCATCACGGACTTCCCATCCACCTCCCCACTCATTATCAGCAGTGCTGCTCTTCGCAACCACACTAATTTGTTGTCCTCTTTTAATAGCTTCGTTACGTGCTATCGCTAACGCTCCAATAAAAGAATTAGCGGTTGTAGTAAGCCTATTTTCATTAATCATATTATTAAAAGCAGGGTAAGCAACACCTAAGAGAATTGAAGCAATAGCTAACGTGATTAACATTTCAATGAGCGTAAAACCTGTTGACCGCATATATCCTTTTCTCCATGCATATTTAATTCGCTCTTCTAATAAATAAGTTAGTACACTGAGAATTTCGCGGAAGCGTAAAAGACAAGCCTCAAATTTTTAGTGATAAGCGGACATTCTTATGGTGAATTGAGTCACATGGTAGCGTCAACTATTCATCATAGTTATATAATTATTGAGTCAAATTTTTTATTTTGACTCAATAATTAATATAAATTGTCAAATAAATGGCTATTTATTGTATTGGTTATAAAAGCTTTGCTATTTGATGACTGCTATATATCAGGAAAAGTTGTCAAAAAATATTTTCCGTTACTATCCTTCCCCTGCTTCTATACTTAAAGTGGAAGTTACCGTTTTTTGAAAGCTGTTTGATGAATTTTATGCAATGGCCAAGCGAATTATTTTATGCTGTGACGGCACGTGGAACCGGCCAGATCAAATAGACAAAAATAGTAAGCGCATAGTTCCTACAAATGTAGTAAAAATTATGCGCGCCATAGAACCCATGGCTTATTCAGGCCCAGGCTTACGCTTGCAAGTTCCTCAAGTCGTTTTCTATGACCCAGGTATTGGTACTGAAGGTCTGATGGAAAAGTATCTGGGGGGATTTACTGGCTATGGCATATCACGCAACATACTACAAGCTTATCGATTTCTTGCTAATAACTACTGTAACGGTGATGATATTTTTTGTTTTGGCTTTAGCAGAGGGGCTTATACTATTCGCTCTCTCTGTGGACTTATTGGTTTAATAGGATTATTAAAGAAAAATGATCTAGACCTTTTACCAAAAGCATATAAGTATTATCGGATGTCACCAGAACAAAGATTCCTTACCAACGAGCATGAAGACTATTTACATATCAAACAAATTTCTAATAACAATATTGCTATTCGTTTTCTTGGCGTTTGGGATACGGTAGGTGCACTAGGTATTCCCTTACCCTTTCTGCAAAAATTATCACATAAGTACTGGGTAGGCTTTTTTGATACTAAATTAGGTAGCAATGTAAAAATCGCCAGGCAAGCTATTGCTATTGATGAAAAACGTACACCGTTTGACCCAGACCTTTGGACTAACTCCACAGCCGAACTTTCACCTGAACAAGATATAAAACAAGTATGGTTTAGTGGTGTACATGCTAATGTGGGTGGCGGCTATCCTGAATCCTATTTATCTGACCAGGCATTATTATGGATGATGGGAGAAGCAAGTGAAGCAGGCTTACAGTTTAATGCCCAAATGATTTCTGAAATTGAGCAATATATCCAGCAAATAGATACATCTACAAATAGTTCCGTTCCTGTTATAAACCAAACTTATTCATTATTTTATCGTTTTCTTGACATCATTAGACTAAGAAATCCTGGACGTGCAATCGGCAGTAATCAGCGTCATAAAAAAGGTCTCCTTCCTGCAATGAATGAGTTTGTTCATCCAAGTGTCGAAAATTTAATAGCGCTAAAAAAACATTATCGGCCAGAAAACTTACTTAAAGCATTAGATTATGATGAGATTCAGTATTTAGGTATCGGTCCTCGCGCTAATCAACCACAAGACCGTCGTATTTCTCCTCGTATCAACTGTTATGAGCCTGCTGAAATTGATGCAGGTAGGGGCCACGAACATATTCATTGTACAATAGTCAACCAATCGGCTGGTGGTGCAGCTGTTTGCTGCGAAGAACCACTAAAACTTGGCCAAGTGATACACCTGAATCGCTCGCGTAGTTCTAAAGTGGGCGAAGTCGTATGGCAATATCAAGATAATGTTGGAATAAAATATGCGGCCTAATTTCTTAAGCTTCTCAATTAACAAGTTAGCAACGACCTTTTTTTGCCTGGCCTGGTGGACAAAATTTACCTTTTTTAGGTGAATCAGGTTCAATGTGTATTGTTTCTGGCACATCAACTTCCACCTCTCCTGTTCTGGGATGTATTGTACAGCCCGTATTCCATAACATAAAGTTTACCAAAAAAAATATTACTTTAATATTCAACTGTTAATACCTCATTTTTAGTTAAATTATATGCCAGTTTAGCAAGTGATCAGTACTAAATCATACAAACAAATGAATTTTATGAGTGTTATCGTCACTGACCACTAAATATGACAAGGTGGTATAAGATGGTTCGTTATTTGCTGCTTCAATTCTTCCTAGTTGTACAATAATGCAGTAAGGGGTTGTAATTATGCGACAATATAATAGTAACGAAGAAAAAAATATCAATAAAAGGGAAATAATTGTCAATCAAGAAATTTTCAAAAAATATGAGAGTTATTTGAAAATCAAGCACACAGAGCTCCATATTAGCCATAAGTTTGAATTTTACAGCTGGGCTCATTTTATTTTACATGAAACTATATTGTTATCACCATTTTATAAATTTCATTCAGATGAATTTAAAGAAGTGCTTATATTAACAATAAGATCCTTTGCAACCTCATTAATCACCACTACTCAAAAAAAGTAGGTTATTTTTACACAAATCAAGTCGTCTAATATTTATACACAAAATGGGCGGCTTTGGTTATATAATTTATACTTTACATGATTGCTTTTGTGCTTCAACAACAAGCCAACGGAACAGTGCCAACTGTGATGGTAAATAAATTAAATATTCAGGATGCCATTGCACACCAATAATCCTACCTTTCTGCCACTCTATTGCTTGAGTAATATTGTCTCTATCCCATCCCACCACTTGCAGTTCAGCACCAGTATCTTTGATTGCCTGATGATGAAGGCTATTAACACGTAAGCGAACTTTATTGCATACTTCAACCAACATTGTATCTGATGTTAATTGAACCTGCTTAGTTGGAAATAAACCTGGTCTATTATGGGTGTGTATACGTAGCGGCCTAATATCTTGATGTAAAGTCCCTCCAAACACCACATTAATCAGTTGAGCACCTCTACAAATCCCCAAGATAGGAATTTTCTGTTCCAGCGCTTTTTGAATCCATTCAATTTCTAACTGGTCTCGGCCTGGATCTAACTTAACTTTATCATCAATATCACCATTATAATGCTCTGGTCCTATATCGTTTCCACCACTAATAATTAAAGCATCGAGTTCTTCCCCACTAGGCGGGTGGCGAACACTAATTCGCTCTGGCGCAGCGCCCACCAGTCTAAGTGCCAATGCAATACACCACCAACCTGGAGACCAACGCTGGGCATTACCTGTTACACCAACTCGTGGTTTTTCAGCCATTGATCTATAAATGCTACCCAGTTTTTACGATTAACACCTAAAATGGGCCGGTCAGCTTCAAGAAATGCAGCCCCCAGTTCATCAAGGTCAGCAGGGCGACTCGCTAATTCTTCTACTACCCACCAAGTATTCCATGCTATTGCCAACGACCAGTCAGGTTGCTCTATATTGCAATCAGGTAAACGATAATGAAAAGTTGGACGCGCTTTAATTTTGGGGTCATCTACCACATTGCGTACTCTATCTTCATCGATTTCTGCTAATAAAGGCAACAAGTCCAATGCTCGATTACGACTACCATTATGTGCTAGGTAGTCTGAAAATATTTCCTCCATTGATAGGCTCGAGTTTGATAGCACTTGCTTCATATATTCTTCTGAATAGAGGTCTATATAAGGGCTTATTTTACGAGTTGGATCAACTTCATTAGCCTGAACCAACCACCATTGCAAAATAGCAAACGCTTTTAAATAAGAAGCAAGTGTTGTTGCATCAAGGCTGGGAATTTCAGGATTAATATGTACTCCATAAGCCGATAGTAATGACTCTTCTGTACCAGCTGCTCCCGCTAAACGCAATGCTGATATCATTGGGTCTAATACGGCTAACTCAGTTACAGGAATTGGGGGACAGACTACCTCGACAGGCACTAATAAAGCAGCAACATCACTAAGTTGCTCAATCCACTCTTCATCGTCACCATTTTGTTTGGCTTCTGCAGCTTTACGCTTGAGGTAGTTCCAATCCAGCTCAACATTGAACTTACCAATTAAATCAACATAAAGAAGTTGCTCAGCAGCAGTTTTTTTCTGTAACTCAGCTCCCAGTGATACTTGCAGGGTATCTACAACCTGCTCAAGAGTAAGGCCTGAAAACTCTAGCTCAAACCCTACCCTGCGAGGGCTACCATCATCCCTGTTCACAACAGGCGGCACCTTGTAGTTGGTTGATTGATCCACTGATGCAAACTCCCTTAACGTTTTTAATCTCATTTTATGTATAATAGTTGGTCAACCTATTAGGAGTTCCCATGGCACGCAAAAAATTACAAGACGAACTATCAAGTGCAACTCGCCAAAAAAACCTTGATGAGCAAGTAGCTGCCTTTCTTAAAGCGGGCGGACAAATTACAGAGGTTCCTCGCGGTAAAAGTGGTATTGAAGCCAATAAAACACGCATTGGCATTGTACTAGGCAACCCATCTGATAAGAAAAACGACAGCTAAAGCCCTCCTCTAGTTTGTTTGATGAAGTTTGGTCTGGTGAAATATCCAGGCTAGCCTGCCAGTTTACGATAAATAGCACGACTTACCATTTTTAACTGGGTTTTTAAGGGGAACCGCTTTAAATTAGTGGCAACAACTCCATCCGTAAATCGAGTTCGCTTACTATAGTCAATAGCTATATCCACTACTACTGGCTTATTTTCTCTAACTAGTGTTAAAGCTTGTTGTAGCTTTTCAGTTATTATATCTTCACCTTTAATTTGTAAATATTCACAACCAGCAGCAGCCGATAAACCTGAATAATCAACCACTCCTAATTGTGTACAGGTTTTCCTGTTATAGGGTATTTGTTGTGCTTGGGCTATTTGCGCTAATTCACCATCGTTAAATATTAAATAAATAATGCCTAGCTGATAATTCGCAGCAGTTGTTAACTCCAAACCACTCATCAATAACGCTCCATCACCAACAACCGCTACCACAATGTGCTCTGGATGAGCCAGTTTCGTTGCAATAGCAGCCGGCACGGCATACCCCATGCAATTAAAGTCAGTGGGTGAAATGAAATGCCGTTCTTGATGGATAGGCATTAGCTCTGCGGTTAAAAAAGTATGGTTGCCATCATCAGCAATAACAAATGCATCATCACCAAGCAAAGCACGTAGCTCCCTAAATAAAGCCGCAGGGTTTATTCTTTCATTACTGTAATGGGCGAGCCACTCTGTTAAATAACGTTGCTTGTTATCCTGAATGCTGCCAGCTAGCTCTGCATAATTCTTAGCAGGGCTTAACTGTTGGAGTTCAGCTAATAGTTCAGGCAATACTTGTTGAGCATCACCTTCAATAGCAACTGTTGCTTGGTAATTTTTATTAAAAACCTGGGGGTTGATATCCACATGAATAAGCTTATCTGGAACAGGTAAGCCATAACTTCCTGTAGCAATTTCCGCAAAACGCGTCCCTACTGCTAATAAACAGTCACACTGTTTAAATGCCTCTTCAGCTGCTGGCACCGCAGCAGGCCCAAACCCCATACCAACATGCAACGGATGATTAGCAGGAAAACTGCTAAGCCCTTGTAACGTTGTAGCAACAGGGGCAGATAAATGTTCTGCTATTGTTTGTACAATAGTTCCAGTATCTACAGCGCCCCAGCCAACAAAAATAGCCGGCTGTTTTGCTTCAACTAATATTTCAGCAGCTGACTTAATCGTTTGAATCACTTCACTAGATAATTCTACTGGGGCTTGTGGTTTATAAATCGGAATACTGTCTACAACACCTGTCTCCAACTGGATGTCTACTGGTACCTCAATAAAAACTGGGCCAGGCTCACCAGCAATGGCAATATCATAAGCTTTATATAAAGTTTCAATAATTTCTGAATGTTTTTTAATATGAAAAGTTGCTTTAGTAATAGGAGCCAATAGATCATGCTGTCGTATGTCATGAAGCTGGTAATGAAATTCGCCTTGGCTACGAATTCCACCACTAATTATTAACATCGGAATACCGTCCAGATAAGCTTCAGCAATTCCACTGGCTGCTTGTGTTATTCCCGCACCAGGCACAATTACTAATACTCCTACTTTACCTGTCGTCCGGCTATAAGCATCAGCCATAAAAGCACCATTACCTTCATGGGTAACTAAAATAGGCTTAATATGTTTGGAGCTAGCTAATTCATCATATATTTCTGTGTTATGTACACCCGGTATTCCATAAGTAAAAGCGATCTGTAATTGCTCCAAACCATGTCTTAATAGCCATGCACCTGTTTTTTTCATCTATCCTTATCCCTTTGCAATATCCTCTGCTGCACTCATAGCCGTTAAAATACATCCTGTTAAAAAAGTGCCTTCTAAAGAGCGTTTGCCGCATAGACCACCACCGCCAAATCCTGCTGCTTCACCGACTGCATATAAGCCTGGCATCATCTGTTGATCTTGTTGCATAACCTGACTGGCTAAATTAGTTTGAACACCACCAAGGGTTTTACGTGAAATCAAGTGTAGTTTAATGGCTATTAGCGGGTAAGCCTTTGGGTCATCAATAGGCTTTATTCGACAAGTTCTTACTTTATCCCCCCGCCAAGTGCGTAACTGCTTTATCCTGCGTAATTGATCATCATTGTAAAACTGTCTCCCCCTACTAACATTTTGGTCATAACAATTAATAGTATTTTTCAACGTATCGCTGCATAGATGAGAGCCTTCTGATATTTTTTTCATTTTATCTGCCAGCTCAGTGATGCTATTTGCTGTGACCACATCAGCTGATCGGTTGACTAAATAGTCCACCAGCCAATGGTTGCCTCGCAGGTTTTCCAGTAAAAAAGGAATTAGCCTTCTATCACGTAATGATGGATTATGATCAGCTCCTGAAATCGCCAGCTCTTTTAAAGCAATGCGTTTATTTAAAATCTGCCAAGTATAACCAGCAGGCTCCTTTGCCACTTGCTGACATAAAAAATGGGTATCATACCCCGTCACTAAAGGTTCAGGCCCCATTCGCTCACCCTTAGCATTAAGCCATAAAGCTGATTTGGCAGGAATTAAACTCAGACCATGATCAGTAAACTGTGGTGAGGGATGATGAATACCAGCCGCATAATTCCACATCTTATCCAAGTGAGTGACAGCACCGCCTAGGCCAATCACTTGATTATGAATATGGCCATTTGCAGATGGGTGCGCCCCATTAAGTAAACGACCAGGCTGATCGCTAATCGACCAATAGCTTTTCACTTTTTCTATATTGCCGGCAATTCCACCCGTGGCAATCACCAATGAGGAACACCGATAACAGTGCATCTGCTCAGTATCACTTGTTGCTGATAACTCATAGACAGCCCCACCTCGGTTAATATGCTGGATAGTTTGCTCATACTTAATGGTGAGTTGCTGGTTTACATTAAACTGATTAATTCCCGCAACTAATTGTGAAATCAACCTGGCAGCTGTACCCCACAATACATGATAACGGGGTACTGAGTTACCTGGTGTATAAAGCCCCCGTTCTACCCACTGTACCACTGGAAAAAATTTTAGCTGCAAAGCTTTGAGCCACTGCCACAACTTGGGTGAAGACTGAATATAATATTCAGCCCACTGCCGGGGCCAATAATCGTTTGGAGAAAACTCCGCAAAACTATGCCAGTCTTTCTTAGCAAGTGACATACTGTCTTTTATTCTATTTAACCTTTGCAATGGTGTATCTACCAGCAACATTCCACCAAATGCCAAGCGAGCCAAACCACCTAAGTGGCAGGGTGGATTTCGCTCAATAATTAACAGAGTTCCTTTATAAGAAGATTGTAAAAGCTCATAAGCAGTGACTAAGCCTGCCAACCCACCACCAATAATAATCGTGTCATAGTAGTTATACATAATCAGTAGTTATATAGTGAATGAGGCTGGAAATAGAGAAGCAGATCCTTGCCATAGCCTTCAAGAATGATTTTTATAAATACAACGAGCATTCGTAAATTGAAATTACTATGTACCTAAAGAATATGTCACCATAGCAAATTGTCGCAACTCAAAAATGGACCACTGGGTAATTTATTCGATAGGTAACGAGTAGTTTAATTATTGACTAGCAAGTTCTCATACAAGAAAATCACCCACAACTTAATCTACAAGTTTCAACAGTGGTTAATCACTTATACCAATCTTCCAAAAAACTCAAGATCACAAGTCGCAGTCAATTACAAAATATTTTGGCACCAATATCTCATGATTAAAATGATGTAACTCACCTTCACCCACACAATAGCTAACCATACAACACATCAGGTAACAAATTGATAGATTTTCAGTACAAGCACTATATAAATCTGTTTTTTTTAATGCTTGTTTCTCAGAAATTCCTTCAAAGGTCGTGTAATTTTGCCAGCTATCAGCCTTACACGAGCACTCATTAAAAAGTGTGAACTTCAGGCTTAGTTGATGTGAAACGTTACCATGTTCCAAACTGTTAACGTGAAATATTACCAAGCCTAAATAAAACACCTTAAAGTAGGTTATTAGCAGTGTAAGGTTCTTGATTGAATTCAAATAATTAAATGACCACAACTTTACCTTACATAAAGGGTGAAAATAACTGGCTTATGATTATGCAAAAATACAACACTTTTGATTATGTGTTGTGTATCCGCATGCTCATAAAAACGATAAGTCCGTTTTACCCGTTATTAAGAGTATATGCCTGTTAAGTGTAAGTAAGAGGTTTGGTCTGAACAACAAAAGTATGAGATGAGGTTTCTATGGGCCGTCCTATAGAGTTTAACAGAGACGAGGTTCTTGATCAGGCCCTCGAAGTTTTCTGGAATACTGGCTATACCGCCACGTCTGTAGCTGACTTGGTCGAAGCCACAAGCTTAAAGCCAGGCAGCTTATACGCAGCTTTTAAAAGTAAACGTGGCCTTTATATGGCTGCAATTGACTGTTATGCACAACGCCGGCTGGATAAGCAGGTTTGTTGTTTTGAGTCGATAGACTCACCATTAGCAGCAATCAAACTTTATTTTGAGCAGTTAACCACAGACATTTTGCAGGATAACGAATCAAAAGGTTGCTTTTTAGTTAATACATTACTTGAAGTGGCTCCTCACGATGAAGGCATTCATCAAAAAGTGAGCAGTTATTTACGACAAATAGAAGCTGGCTTTCGCCATATGATTGAAAAAGCTCAAAAATCTGGTGAAATTACAGCAGACAAAGATCCAAAAACACTATCTCAGTTGCTGATGATTGGCATTACTGGTTTACGCGTGCTTACAGGAACTAAACCTAATAAACAGGAATTGGATCATATGTTAGCTCAACTATTGAGCAACTTGACAAGCTAGTAGCTATTTACATGGAATTTTTAAAACAAGCACAGGGGTAAAACCCATGCTTGTTTTTCGTTTAAGTGACTCAGGCAAGAGAATTTAATTCTCTTGTCATTGCCTCCAACTCTTCCTGTGCCAGCATCCAGTCATCCTCCAAAAGTTGTTGTTGTTTTTTAAGCTGGCTTTGCTCATCTAATAACTGACGTAATTTCGTTTTATTTTTTTCCTCATACAAAGAGGAGTCTCCTAGCACTTTATTTAATGCTTCAAGCGCTTGGTCGTTTTTATGAATATCTACTTCAAGCTGTTCTACTTTTTGCTTAAGTGGTCTTAATTGAGCACGCATCTCCGCTTCCACACGCTTTTGTTCCTTTCGCGACTTCGAAGCATTTTTGTTCAGTTCTTTGCTTGTATTTTCATCATCCTGCTGGCTGTCGATGGTAGTTTTTAACGCCAATTGTGCTTTCTTTTGTTCAATGAGCCATTTGCTATATTCAGATAAATCCTGCTGATAAGGTTTTACCTGCCCGTCACTTACCAACCATAAGTCATCGACCGAGCTATTTAATAAATATCGATCATGTGAAACTAACACTACAGCACCTTCGAAATTTTGTAATGCCCTTGTCAATGCAAAGCGCATATCAATATCTAAGTGGTTGGTAGGTTCATCTAATAACAGCAAATTTGGTGCTTGCCAAGCTATCACTGCCAATGCCAAACGGGCTTTCTCTCCACCAGAAAAATCTGCAATAGTGGCAACTGCTTGATCCCCCACAAAATTAAAACCACCCAAAAAGTCTCGAATAGCTTGTTCTGAAGTTGTAGGTGATAAGCGCTGGATAACTAACAGCGGTGTAGCAGACACATCTAAAGCATCCAAATGTTGCTGAGCAAAGTAACCTATTTTAAAATTTTGCCCTTCCTTTTTTTCTCCTGCCTGGACAGACAATTGTCCCGCCAGCGTTTTAACTAGCGTTGATTTACCTGCACCATTTGCTCCAAGCAAACCAATTCTGGCACCAGGTTGAATATCAAGGTTAACCGACTGCAAAACAATCTTATCTGGGTAACCTAAGTCAGCTTGATGTAATTGCAATAATGGGCTGGAAACCCGATTGTTGTTGCCAAAACTAAATGAAAATGGGCTATCGACATGAGCCTGAGCAATACGCTCCATTTTATCTAAGGTTTTTAACCGACTTTGGGCCTGCCGCGCTTTAGATGCTTTGGCTCGAAACCGGTTAATAAACTTCTCTAAATGAGCGATTTCTCGCTTTTGTTTTTCATATAACGACTGCTGTAAAGCAAGCCGTTCTGCTCTAATTCGCTCGTAAGCAGAGTAATTGCCTGAATAACTGTGAAGCTGTTGTTGCTCAAAATGGATTACTTGATCTACTACGTTATCAATAAAATCACGGTCATGGGAAATTAATAATAATGTCCCATGATAACGTTTCAGCCACTCTTCCAACCAAATAATGGCATCAAGGTCTAAGTGGTTGGTTGGCTCATCCAATAACAGTATATCTGAGCGGCACATTAGTGCCTGTGCTAGGTTTAAACGGATCTGCCAACCACCAGAAAAGGTATCAACTGATTTTTGATAATCTGATGGGTTAAATCCTAAACCCTGAAGTAATTGCTCAGCTCGATAGTGAGCAGTATAACCATTAATGGCATCCAGCTCAGCATGAATAAAGGCTTCTCGCTGGTGATCTTGCTGTTTTTCAGCCAATAATAACGCTTGCTCCAGCGATCGTAGTTGTGCATCACCATCAATAACATACTCAACTGCAGCTTTATCACAATAACCCACCTCTTGTTGCATATGGGCAATACTGGCTTTCTCTGGCATTAATAGTTCGCCACTATCAATGGTGAGCTGACCTAACAGCATAGCAAACAAACTTGACTTACCAGAGCCATTAGCTCCAATTACCGCTACTTTTTGGCCATTATGAATAGTTGCACTGGCACCAACCAATAACTGCTTACGGCCACGAAATAATGAGATATTTTCCAACTTAATCATATACTAGTGCTGCATCCTATAAACAAGTAGCGCTAGGCATTATCCTTGAAAAAATAGGAACATGCACCTTTGTCTGCAATTTAATATCAGAATTAGGAGATTAAGTGAATCTAGGCACAATTCCTCAGGTTTCAGCCACCGCCAATCCTTTCTGGACTTTTTCCTGCACTGTTTATCAACAGACAAACATTGCTAAAACTGCTTTACAATTTCAAAACCAATGGCAGTTGAATATTAATATCCTATTGTTTTGTAGCTTTTGCAGCCTGCATCAGCGGAGGCTCAGCAAGCAGAATAGCCAACAACTATGGCAGCAATTAGCTCAATGGCAGCGGGAATATACTTTACAAATCAGAAAACTCAGACAAAAACTTAAAGGCTACAGTAAAGGGGAAGACAAATCGCTTTATCAACTAATGAAGCAAGTTGAGTTACATTTTGAATACCAAGAGCAGCAAATCCTTTTCGGCCTATTCGATAGCCTTGATCAAGACGACCAAAAGAACCTGGATGATCTATTTATTACCAATACATCAAACTATCTTGATAGTATTAATCAATTTCCATTTCAAGAACTACAAGCAGCACTTCTGTTATGGTTTAACGAGATAAAGCAATATTGGCAAAATCACCGTAAATAAACAGGAATAAAAACGCGAAATGGGACTAAAAGTCCCATTTTCGCCAGCCACGGCTTCAGCTTTTGAATACTTTTTCTGGCAGCAGCTTTTAGGTAGCGACTACCAGACAAGCACTACATATCTGTCGCCGGATCAAAAATACTACGAATATTGTCGTCTGATGAATCATCCGGCTTTTCTTCAGTCGTAGTTTCCTGCTCTTCTGCTTGTGGTGCTTCTTCAGCTGCTGGCTCCACAGCCTCTTCAATTGTTTCAACTTCAACTACTTCTGGTTTTTCTTCAACAACTTCAAAACCAGTATCTTCTGTTAGTTGATCCAGCAAAGACTCTTGAGTTGCCTCTGGAGCAGTGGTCTCAGCTACTTTTTTCTTAGGTGGACGGCCGCGACGACGTGGCGTAGCCTCTGCAGCTTCAGTAGTAGCGGCTTTTTTGGGACGACCTGGACGCTTCTTAGCTGTGGTAGCTACTTCTGCTGTCGCGGCTTTTTTTGGACGGCCTGGACCACGTTTAGTTGTCGTGCCGGCTTCCGCTGTCGCGGCTTTTTTGGGACGACCTGGACGCTTCTTAGCCGTCGTACTGGCTGTTGCAGTAGCCGCTTTTTTCGGACGACCTGGACCACGTTTAGCTGTTGTACCGGCTGCTGCAGTAGCCGCTTTTTTTGGACGACCTGGACCACGCTTAGCTGTCGTGCCGGCTTCCGCTGTCGCGGCTTTTTTGGGACGACCTGGACGCTTCTTAGCCGTCGTACTGGCTGTTGCAGTAGCCGCTTTTTTTGGACGACCTGGACCACGTTTCTTAGCTGCCGTACCAACTGCTGCAGTAGTTGCTTTTTTTGGACGACCTCGGCCGCGTTTAGCAGTTGCACCAGCTGTTGCAGCCCCCGCTTTTTTCGGACGACCTGGACCGCGTTTAGCAGCTACTTTTGCTGCCTTTTCAGCTATTACAGATTCTTTTTTTGCTAATTTAGCTTCTTCTTTTGCTATTTCCTTCTCTGCTACAGCTAATGCCTTAGCACGTATTTTCTCATACTTGGCATTTAACTTAGCTTCAGCCTGAACATTTTTCACTTCGTCAGCAACAGCTTTTAGCTGATCAAGCTCTTCCTTAACAGAGCTAACTACTAACTTAGCTTTTTCAAGCTGGTTAACGGCTGCAGCAGTCTTTTTCAACTTGATCTTTGCCTGTGCAGCGGTTTGGCGTGCTTTAGCTTTCTCATACTTAGCCTTAACCTTGGCTATTTGCGCCTTAGCCTTAAGGTTATTTTTTTCTGCATCTGCAAGACGTTTCTCTTTTGCTTTTTCAAGCTTATCTTGCAGTTTCTCTATTTCCTGTTGAATTTCAATAACCGGATCTACTGCCTTCGCAGCAGCTTTCCGTCGAGTCACCTTTTTTTTGACTGGCTTCTTGGCTGGCATTTTACATCCTCATCGAAAAGTGGATAAAAGAATTATACGATTAAAACAATTAATATCCATATTTAATGGAAAAAAAATATTATTTTTTTGCTAGCTTATCGAAAATTAATCCCCATCGGCAAACCTTCAATGAGAAAACTGCCACATGAGTCCTGCAATGACCTCCATTCATTCATGATATCTTAGAGCGTGTTTAATATTTACCATAGCTTCCTAAGCGCAAGATATACCTAAAGTGCAGGATATTAGAAACCAGCCAGACAATTTGCTAAACCGTTATCTGTAGCACGCAGGTTTTGCTCACCAAAAAACCAAGCAGTTCCTTGCACCAATCCATAAATCTCCTACCAAGGTAACCAACAATAATTTAGCCAATACAGCCACAAGAGATGGAATAAATATACTTCAAACTATTAATAGTCAATACTCATATAACTCTGCTGCCTTTTAATAGACAACCAATTGAAAGATAACAATCATTTTGCAACAAATTTGGTCAATACTTGTTCTTATAGGAGCAATTTTTAGCGCTCCTGTCAGCTTTCACTCATGACTATTGTTAAGAGGGTTCCCCATGATCAAGCGAGTGGTTTTTAACCAGAAAGGAGGCGTAGGAAAATCAACTATTGCCTGTAACCTAGCAGCTATTGCAGCATCTCAGGGTAAGCGAGTATTACTCATTGACTTAGATAGCCAGCGTAATTCTTCTTGCTACTTACTTGGACATCAATACAACAGTAGTCTATCTACCGTAGCAAACTTTTTTGAACAAAGTTTATCCTTCAGTTTAGGCGGCGTTAATCTAAGGGATTACACTTTGAAAACTAACTACCCTAATTTACAGTTAGTACCAGCAGCAATACACTTAAGCGAATTACAGCACAAACTAGAAACCCGCCATAAAATATATAAACTAAAAGAAGGGATCGACCGGCTTGAACCTTATTTTGATGAGGTTTACATCGATACTCCTCCGGCTTTCAACTTTTATACATTATCAGCCTTAATTGCAGCTGATAATTGCTTAATTCCCTTTGATTGTGATCAGTTTTCCCGACAAGCATTAACTGATTTATTGGCAAATGTTACAGAAACTCAGGCAGATCATAATGCTTGCTTAACTGTTGAAGGAATTATTGTCAACCAATTTCAGCCTCGGGCTAAACTCCCTCAGCAATTAGTGGATGAGTTAATTGTTGAACAATTACCTGTATTAAATGCTTATATTTCTACCTCAGTTAAAGTTAAGGAGTCTCACCAGGCCTCAACACCCCTAATTCACTTTGAACCCAAACATAAAGTAACCCAAGAGTTTTGCCAGCTTTATCAAGAACTTTGTACAGCAGCCTAAGAAAAGTTTTCTTAAGCAGCCCCAGCTTGGTATTAAAGATAACACTGTGCGGGCGAACTTTTGCCTTTACTGCGGTTCAAAGGCAAGATATGGTTTGAGCAACGGAATGGCCATCCAAATACAAACCCTAGGTCATAGCGCAACAATTGGTCGTAATGACCATGACTCGTCGTAATGGTAATAGCGGTAAAACAGTAAAAGGTAATGAGATAACGAGATGACAATGAAATTTAAAATGCTTGCTGCTGGCATCCTGCTAGCCTCCACCTCTGTAGTGGCTACTGCAGAATCCAAAGCTGTTGAGCTGGCAGATGAAAAGCAAAAGTTAAGCTATGGTCTAGGGATAATCTTGGGTGAAAGACTTAAAGCTGATTTTGATTCACTGGATATCAACGCATTAGCTAAAGGTGTTGAAGACTCCATTCAAGGAAAAGAGCCTGCAATTCCTCAAAAAGAACTGATGGCACTCATCCAAAAGGCACAGCAAGAAAAAGCCCAAGTCGCCCAAAAAGAGTACACAGCTAAAGCTGAGGCTAACCGCAAACGTGGTGATGATTTCTTAAAAGAAAATGCCAAAAAAGATGGTGTAAAATCCACTGATTCAGGACTTCAGTACAAAGTATTAAATGCTGGTAACGGTGAAAAGCCAAAAGCAGAAAATACAGTGGTTGTTCACTATGAAGGCCGCACCTTGAATGGTGATATTTTTGATAGCTCATACGAGCGCAAAGAGCCTGCCAGCTTTGGGGTAAAACAAGTAATTCCAGGCTGGACCGAAGCCTTACAATTGATGGCTAAAGGCTCTAAATGGGAACTGTATATTCCATCCAAACTTGCTTACGGCCCAGGCGGCTTCCCTCCTAAGATTGGTCCAAATGAACTATTAGTTTTCAAAGTTGAGTTAGTAGATATTAAAAAATAATTAGCATTCCCATGAAAACCATTTCTCTACAGCACTTTATATTGCCATCATGAGTAATGGTTTTCACCTCTAGTGGCGCATGCACAAAGTTGTTAACTTTTTGGCACATGAACCACTAGCCCGCTTATTTTTTTAGCAAATAAGCATAACCATTTGACCCTAGCGCATAATAAGTACCAGCACTTTCTCCAAATGCTACAGATTGCAAAGCAACACCTGTTGGCAACCACCAACTTCTTTTTGACACAACCCAACGATTCAGAATTTTTTTATCCTTCACTCGATAAAGTTTAATTTCACGATTATTTGAGCCAGTTAATAATTGCGACGAATCTGCAGAAAATCTGGCACTGGAATAAGTATCACCACGCTGCATCCAATGTACATATTCATTAAGCTCATGAACCAGCTGACCCGAAGCTGTTTCCCTAATTTGCGCTAATCCACTTTGTGCGCTGATAAAAGCATAAAAACCATCAGGAGATAATGCTACTGTAATAATTTTATTTCCCAAATCCCAGCTATGCAGCATTTCACCTGTATTTAAATTCCATAACTTAGCCGTAAAATCATCAGAACCAGTTACTCCCAAATCACCACTCGCTGAAATTGCCACATCGTTGACTCTGTCTTCATGCTCAACAGTTCTAATAATTCCACCCTGTTTAATATTAAAAACAATGGCACGAGTATCACTGCTAATACCCATAAAAGCTAAACCACCATCCTGAGTCAGACCTAAACTGGATACCTCTCCAGGTGCTTGCCAATAGGCTAATGACTGTCCAGACTTCAAATCCCATAAAACAATGGTTCGTAAATCATCTATCGTAGCAGCAACCAGGTCATTCCCTGCAATTCCCACTGCCACTAAATCACTATATTGCCCCTTGGTATGATTCCAGTCATAGAGTCGTTCTGGCTTTGTTAAATGCCAATAACTACCACCATGGTAAATAGAACCAATCAGTGCGTAATCACCATTACTGGATAGTGTAGAAGTATAATACCCCTGAACTGCTAGCTCCCAGAGCTTTGCTTCATCTGAACCTGTACACCCTGGCAACAACATAAGCCAAACAACAATCATGGCTGATAGCTGGCTGCGCGATGATAAAAAATATTGTTGTCGACTCCTTGCCAGTTGGTAATCCATGTTGTTATTGGCTTTTTCTGCTAGAACGGATTAAGTGTAGTATAGCTTTCGAGAATGATATTTCCCCAGAAGCCGCTGAAACAACAACACTAACAGTGTTATTAAAAAGGTAGGAATAGACAGAACTTGAGTTGTTCTGCCTATAATTCTTCTTGAAAAGCAATCGCCCTTAGCAAGTGACAGTGCTCTGGTGGGGTGTCAGCTTCAGAGTGACAATCGCTAATCAGCCCCTCAAGAGCTTGCTTAATTTGTAGTAAATCCGCCACCCGCTTTTCAATATCAATTATCTTTTCTTTTGCTACCGCATGGATTTGCTGATGCTGGCTGGTTAGATCAGGTGTATGACTTAAGTTAAGTAATTCTTTTATTTCTTTTAAGGAAAAGCCCAGTTTTTTTGAACGTATAACAAATTGTAGCCGGTTGGTGTCTGCTTCGGAATAAACTCGATACCCCGAAGCTCTTCGATGGGGGGAAGGTAACAAACCTTGCTTTTCATAGTAGCGAATAGTATCAACGGTCACATTGCAACTTTTCGCTAGCTGGCCAATGGTAAAGCGCTGCTCCATGACATGCCTCCAAGCCCGAATAATTCACCCGATTACAGCAATTTAGCATGCAACCTAGTGAGATCAAAGTCTTCAGTATTTGGCATGTTTTATCACTAAAAGCTGCCTGATAGCTGCTGAGGCTATACCATTAGCTCTTTATGGGAGTTATGCAAAACTTCTATAAGCTGATCTTCCAAGGTAAACCTCTCTTCAAGCACTTGGCCTACCACTGATAGCTCAGAAGGAAATTGATCAATCAGGTCATTACAATGTGCTGTTGTATCAAATCTATCGTTGAAGTTTAATAGGACCTCTGTTGTTCCCTGGATCTTTGGATAAATTTTGTCAGCTAACTCCAGACCACCATCATTAAACTCTTTCCCTTCTTTTAATAACTGCTCATACACTTCAAAGTGACCTGCTGAGATATAATCTACCAATATCTGGCAAAAAGCCTGCACTCTTTCAGGCACAGCCTCACTCTTGTCTTCATCAAAAGCGTTTAGGCCACTAAGCTTACAATAAGTAACTAATAGCTCTTGCCTCTCATTTAACCAGCGATCGATTATTTCAGACACTCCCCCCCAACGTTCTTTAGCAGTTTTACAACTCTCAAGCATCACTCGTTACCCCACTATTTGTTGCTGTCTTGCTTTCTACTTTGCTGACCTGATCTCAAGCTTTTATCTAGTGTTATTCTTCACTGTATATATCTGCTTCCCCAAGCAAGCAGACCTTATCCATATCCGCTAGATTAGGCCAGAGAGATTTTTGCAGCAAGTAAAATAATTGATTGATAACTGACAAAATTGCTTGACAAAATCGTATTAAAAAAGCGTCTTGTAAGGGGAAAAAGCTACAGGTAGGATTAAGTGTTTTGGTTCACTGCTTTATAGAAATAATCTGTAAGGCCCCTAATAAAAAGCAATAAAAAATAACCTAACAGAACTAGCCGAAGTTATAATCAGAGACGCAGGCTATATTCTACTTCCTGGATAATTCACCAATCAAATTGCTAATCTTATGTGATCAGGCAAACTCCCCAGGTTTAATCAATATACCCTATTAGTTAATTCACTTTGACCAAGCTACAAACAGATTAAGTATTATTCAATTACATTTAATGGATACTTAGCTGAAGATTGCTCTTGGCCCTCTTTGCCTGAACAACTCAACTAAAGAAAACAGTGTAAAACCAATGAAAGCCACTAAAGTCCAGCCAGGAATACTTAATCCTAAGAATCGCCAAACTACCTCTGCACAATCACCCGTACCTGTTAACATATGCCCCAGAACTTCAGTAAAAGGCAACACATCCATCATATATTCAACACTAGGCATACACTCTGGTACCTGGTCAGGCGGCAAGCTTTGCAACCATAATTGCCTGGTGGCTAAAGCGACACCAAAGCCGGAAAACAGCAAGGCAGCTCCTCCATAAACACGGTAGCCCTTACTCTCAGGCCCATGTATCACCGCAATAAGACAGACCAATGCAATAGCCATGAATACAATTCGTTGCATAATACACATTGGGCAAGGCTCCAAGCCAAGACCATGCTGCATATAAAGAGCCCCTCCAAGTAGCGCTACACACACAGCTAAAGCAAGCAAAAATAAAAGTCTGGACTGAGGTAGTGTCATAGATAATTGCTCCCGCTTTTTTAAGACACCCAATGGTTCAAATGGGACTACACTAGTGTAGAGAAATGCTATATGCAAGGGTCGTGTTTGTTGTTGTAGAGCGCTAAAAACATTGTTAGTTCATTTCTCGGGTTAATTAGCATAAAGCTTCACCAAGGTGGGTATATGCTTAAGAAAGTACTTTTTTTTGTCAATATTTTGCTTACTAGTTTATGGCTAACCAGCCAACCTTGCTTTGCCGAAGAAGAGGAAAAAGCACCTGTCGAATACATAGAACTCAAACCCTCATTTGTGGTCAACTATGGTGCTCCCAAAGGCCGGCTTAAGTATTTGAAGGCTGATATTTCTGTTCGTGTTTATGGAAAACCTGCTGTAGCAAAAGTTGAGCAACACATGCCATTATTGCGTGATGGTTTGGTACTGTTATTTAGCCGCCAACTTGAGAAAGATATAAATACAGCAGCAGGAAAAGAAAACTTACGACAAGAGGCGTTAAAAATTATCCAAAACCGCCTCAAAGAAGAAGAAGGCAAACCCATTATTGACGACTTGTTGTTTACATCATTTGTAGTACAGCGTTAAGCAGCTGAAATACTTAGCTCATACTGATGCAAACCATCATCAAAACCAGCTAACCAAGCAGCCGCCAACCTCCTATGCCTGTAGGGAGGGGCCTTAAAAACTGTATTGACACCTGCCTGGTAACCTTGTTGGTAGGCGTTCGTTAAGTCATCCAGTGAACATTCCCCCATCTCACCGTCACTGGTTTCAGCCTGATCTGGCGCTTCCTTTTTAGTCATATTTACCGCCCTGGGTATATGCTTTTAGATAATAATGAAGGCTACACAACATAGGGTGTACTATGCAGCCTCTTAGCTAGCCTTAAATCAGACTAATCATGTCGTTCTATTTTTATTTATAGTGCTTTTGCCAGTAAAGCAGCGTGATAATCATCACAAAATGAAATATTCTGCCAGGCTTATAGCCTAATCTTAAAAATTTCCGATTTATGAAGACAAAAATAAAGCTTAGCTAATCCATATATTTCATTAAATTTTAGGTTATTCTAGCCTGAGTATTAATGCTCAGACCTTCTGCTTCACATCCTTCAAGCCTTTGGAACCTACAAAACTTGAAGGCACATATTTAACCAATACAACCTGGGTCGCTGATACCTGGTGAAATAGAACTAGCAAGAGGGGCTTTAGAAAGAGTACGAAAATAGTCAGCCAAGAACTCAGGAAAGCTTTGAGTATCCTTAGCCTCTAGATGACGCTGATCAATCCAAGACTGCTTAGCTAAAGTGTCAAAATAGTTTTGCCGCTTAGTACAAAGTGATGTTGCTAAGAAGTAATCAGCATGCTGCTTAGCTAAAACGACACCAAACTCTTTAAAGCTTAATTTATTTTGCTGTAACTCAGTAATGACTTTTGCTGAAGGTGTCTGCCCACTATCTTCTACTTTGCCTAATTGCTCCTCAATAGCCAATTTATGATTGGCTCCGCCCCAAGCACTATCCAACAATTCAGCAACCGGCTTCAACTCAGTTAACAGCTGTTCAGCCCAATCCGTTAACTTAATTGGTTGTTCCTGCCTTATTAGCATTAACCCAGGTTTACGGCCTTCATTAACTGTTTGGTCAAAGTTATGCTGAATCGCTTTGCACTCCAACTGATCAATATCAGGGCTATCCGCTAAAGCACAATACGTTAAAAATACATCTAAAAAATGACTGGTCGTTAAGTCAATTCCTAGTGGAGTAAAAGGGTTTAAATCCAAACAACGAATTTCAACATACTCCACCCCCTTTCCAGCCAACGCATCAATGGGGTGCTCACCTGACTGAGTAATTCGCTTTGGTCTTACAGGACTGTAATATTCGTTTTCAATTTGCAATAAATTAGAGTTCAATTGCTGGTAATGGCCATTAACATTAACACCAATTTGCTCATATTTAGGGTAAGGAGTTTGAATCGCTTTACTTATCGTATCAACATAACTGGATAAAGTGTTATAACATATGTTTAAGCCAGCCTGTGCATTATTTTGATAACCCAAATCACTCATTCGTAGGGAGGTTGCATAAGGCAAATAAAACGTATCATGATTAAGTGGTTGCAAATTATGCTTATCATGCTTTAAAAAATTTCTGCTTACTGCAGGCGAAGCTCCAAATAAATACATTAATAACCAGGCATAACGGCGAAAGTTACGAATCATGGCGAAGTACTTTGTGGATTGAAAATCCTCTAAAGTCAGATTGTTTTTTTCCTTCTCTTTTAGTAACTCCCATAACGCGGTTGGCAACGAAAAATTATAGTGAATACCCGCTATCGTCTGCATTGCTTTGCCATACCGATGCGCTAAACCCTCTCGATAAACATACTTCATTTTACCAAGGTTAGAATCACCATAATAAGCAATGGGAATTTCCTCATCAGAACCAAGCAGACAAGGCATACTATTAACCCATAATAATTCAGCACCTAAATGTTGGTAGGTGTATTGATGCAATTGATGCTGAAAATGCAAAGCATCTGCCGGATTATGGTAAACAGGCGTAATAAACTCCAGCAAAGCTTCTGAGTAATCT
The DNA here is from genome assembly GCF_011009015.1 of Spartinivicinus ruber. NCBI lineage: Bacteria > Pseudomonadati > Pseudomonadota > Gammaproteobacteria > Oceanospirillales > Zooshikellaceae > Spartinivicinus > Spartinivicinus ruber. The sequence continues at coordinate 263,186 of NZ_CP048878.1, read as the reverse complement.
GTAGTGATATAAGGGTGAGTGAGTTTTGAGCCAAGCTGATCAGGGTGAGGCTGTTGAGATAAGTGTCCTGCTATATCTACTCGAAGACTTTCCTTTTCAATGCCATGCTGAAGCTGCGAAAGCAGTTGTACATTGTCTGTTTGACTTAATACTGCAAGAATTGCCTGATACTTAGTAGTCAAAGCGCTACTTCCTTCAGTTAAAAGTAATAAACAACACCACTATACAGAGCTTACTTGATTGTCAGAAAAGTAAAGCGTTTTTACCAGTATGCAAAAGTCTAAGTATTCTCTATTTATAGCTATCTAAGTTTATTACATGCAGACTAACGATTTTGTTCAAGAATAGCAAAATTCTACTTACCATCAGGTTTAGTTACTAGCCCCCTGGCGACTTAATGATAACAGTAAGTGTTATTTTTATTACTTTATATCCTGCTACCTCATATCCACTAGCTTTCAGTGCCTTTATAAGCAAAAGGCTGAACAATGTTCAGCCTATCAGTACTTCAACTCTACTTTTTCCGTAGTGTTTTAGCATTAGCAAACAAGTCAGCAAACGTACCGCCTGTTGCTTGTTGTGCAGCTTTGCCTTTTTGACCACTAGGCTTTCCTTTCGCCTGTTGCTGTCGATTGCCTTTTGCTGATTGTGGCTTTTGTTCCTGTGCTGTCGCCGCTGAATCAGTCAAGCGCATGGATAATCCTATCCGCTTTCTGGGAATATCCACTTCCATGACTTTAACCTTCACAATATCTCCAGCTTTTACGACATCACGCGGATCTTTAACAAACTCGTTGGAAAGCGCCGAGATATGAACTAAGCCATCCTGGTGAACCCCAATATCCACAAATGCTCCAAAGTTGGTAACATTAGTAATTACCCCTTCCAGGATCATATCGGGTTTCAAGTCAGCAAGGGTTTCCACCCCTTCTTTAAATTCAGCGGTCTTAAACTCAGGTCTTGGGTCACGCCCTGGCTTATCCAACTCTTTAATGATGTCAGTTACGGTAGGGATACCAAAGGTTTCATCAGTAAAACTGGCTGGATTAAGTTGTTTTAAAAATTGACTATCACCAATAATTGATCGGATATCTTTGGCGCTGCTTTCAGAAATCTTTTTAACCACAGGATAAGCTTCTGGGTGAACACTGGATGCATCCAGAGGGTTGGAGCCATTCATAATTCGCAAAAACCCAGCAGCTTGTTCAAACGTTTTGGCACCTAACCGAGGTACTTTCTTTAAATCACTACGCTTATCAAAAGCACCATTTTCATCACGGAACTGAACAATATTGGCAGCAATAGTCTGGTTCAAGCCAGATACTCGCGTTAATAGTTGTGCGGAAGCCGTATTTACATCCACCCCCACAGCGTTTACACAGTCTTCTACTACTGCATCTAACGAACGAGCCAGTTTAACCTGACTAACATCATGCTGATATTGGCCAACGCCAATGGACTTTGGATCGATTTTTACCAATTCAGCCAATGGGTCTTGTAATCTTCGGGCAATAGATACAGCACCACGGAAAGAAACATCTAAATCTGGAAATTCTTTAGCCGCTAATTCTGACGCTGAGTAAACCGATGCTCCCGCTTCGCTCACCATAATTTTGGTAAGTTTTAATTCCGGGTAACGTTTCATTACCTCGCCCGCTAACTTATCGGTTTCACGGGAGGCAGTACCGTTACCAATACTGACTAACTCTACTTTGTGCTTAACACAAAGGGCTGCTAACACACTAATAGACTGATCCCACTGATTCTTTGGAGCATGGGGAAATATAGTGGTGTGATCGACTAATTTACCTGTGCTATCCACTACTGCCACTTTAACCCCAGTACGCAAACCTGGGTCTAAACCAATAGTGCAACGCGGGCCCGCCGGAGCAGCCAGCAATAAATCATGTAAGTTATCTGCAAATACCTTTATCGCTTCTTCTTCTGCTGATTCTCTAACCTGGCCCATTAACTCAGTTTCTAAATGAGTCAATAGTTTTACTCGCCAGGTCCAGCGTACTACTTCTTTTAACCAAGCATCTGCTGGTCTGCCTTTATCTTCTAACTGCCAGAACTCTGCGATCATTACCTCGCAAGGAGTGGTAGCGGTTTTACCTTCCTGGTCTCCAACAACAATACTGAATTGCAAGACTCCTTCATTACGACCACGAAAAATAGCTAGTGCCCGGTGGGATGGCATTTTTTGTAATGGCTCATCATGCTCAAAGTAGTCACTAAATTTGGCCCCTTCCGTTTCTTTACCCGCTACTACCCTGGCAGATACAGTGCCATCATCCCATAAGAATGTACGAAGCTTACCTAGCAGCTCTGCATTCTCACTAAAGCGCTCCATTAAGATATATTTAGCGCCATCTAATGCTGCTTTGGTGTCTTCCACTTTGGCTTCAGGGTTTAAAAAAGTTTGAGCTTCTTGTTCTGGGTTTAGCTCGGGGTTAGCTAATAATTTATCTGCTAATGGCTCAAGCCCCGCTTCAATGGCAATTTGTGCTTTAGTGCGACGCTTGGGTTTATAAGGCAGGTATAGATCCTCTAAGCGAGTTTTGGTATCTGCTTCTTTAATAGCTTTGGCTAATTCTGGCGTAAGTTTTTCCTGCTCTTCGATACTTTTCAGGATAGTTTCCCGGCGGTCTTCTAACTCTCGCAGATAACGTAAGCGCTCTTCAAGATTACGCAGCTGGGTGTCGTCTAATGCACCTGTGACTTCTTTTCGATAACGGGCAATAAAAGGAACCGTTGCTCCTTCATCTAATAAAGCCACCGCAGCAGTAACTTGTTGTGGTCTAACCTCGAGTTCTTCAGCGATACGCTCAAATATACTTTGCATGAATAACCTGTCTTACGCATTGTAAACATAAGTCAGATTATACCTAGGATTTTTTGCTTTTCGAGAAATACAAAAACAACCTTACATTCGGTTTTGTTGCATTTATCACAAATAGTTTAGGAACCTAGCGGATATTACCCTCACCCCAGCCCTCTCCTGAAGGGAGAGGGAGCTAACAATATGAGGGCAAAGAGAAGAAAAGGATTAATCTTCTAACTGTGGGCCTGCTTCTCTAATTGCATCAGTTACATCAAACTTGTCGAAGTTATCAATAAACTGTTTTGCCAGGTCTTTGGCTGCTTCGTCATAAGCCGCTGGATCTGCCCAGGTATCTCTCGGATTTAGCAAACGTGTTTCAACACCTGATACTTCAACGGGGATTTCCAGGTTAAACAATTCTAGCTTTTTAGTTTCTACATCAACCAAACCGCCGCTTTGAATCGCACTGATAATAGCTCGGGTTGTTGGTATGCTGAAGCGCTCTCCACCTTTACCATTAGCTCCGCCTGTCCAACCAGTGTTAACTAAATAGACTCGGCTGCCAAACTCCTGAACCCGCTTCATTAATAGTTCAGCATAAACGCTGGCAGGTCTTGGGAAAAATGGCGCTCCAAAGCAAGTTGAAAAAGTCGATTTAAGGCCTTTCCCGCCACCCATTTCAGTGGAACCAACCAGTGCCGTATAGCCACTTAAAAAGTGATAAGCCGCGGCTTCTTTAGACAATATAGAAACAGGTGGTAATACCCCTGACATATCGCAAGTTAAAAAGATAATGGCTGATGGCTCACCAGCACGATTGATTTCTACACGCTTTTCAACATGCTCTAAAGGATAAGCACAACGACTGTTTTCTGTTAAAGAAACATCATTGTAATCAGGTAGCCGGGTCTTCTCATCAATCATAACATTTTCGACGATGGCACCAAAGCGAATGGCATTCCAGATAACCGGCTCATTTTTTTGACTTAGATTAATACACTTAGCGTAACAGCCACCTTCTATATTAAAGACAGTACCTTTACCCCAACCGTGTTCATCATCACCAATCAAGAAACGACTTTCATCAGCAGATAAGGTTGTTTTACCTGTACCAGACAAGCCAAAGAATAAACAGGTTTCGCCATCTTCTCCCACATTTGCTGAACAGTGCATGGGTAAGACATCTTTTTCTGGTAATAAAAAGTTCTGCACAGAGAACATGGCTTTTTTCATTTCACCGGCATAACGCATGCCTGCAAGCAATACTTTGCGTTTAGCAAAATTAATAATAACGGCCCCATCAGAGTTAGTGCCATCTCGCTCTGGAGAGCACTCAAAACCTGGTACATTTAAAATTTGCCAGGTTTCTTTACCTTTAGGGTTGTATTCTTCTGGACGAACAAACAGGTTACGACCGAATAAATTGTGCCAGGCAGTTTCAGTTGTCATGATTACAGGCAAGTAGTGTTCTGGATCAGCCCCTACATGCAAGTGTTGCTCAAACTGATCTTGGCCTGCCAAAAAGTCAGAAACACGCTCCCATAGATCATCAAACTTATCTACTGGGAATGGACGATTAATATCGCCCCAAGCAATTGCATCTGAAGTGCTTGGCTCTTGAACAATAAAACGGTCTTTAGGAGAACGGCCGGTACGAACACCCGTGGTAACAACAAGTGAACCATTTGCAGCCAGTTGGCCTTCTCCCCGCTTAATTGCAAGCTCAGTCAATTGAGCAGCACTTAAGTCACTAAAAGTTGTACTGCCCGTCTGGGTCTCTGTCATTCGTCAATACCTCACCGGTTTATAAAAACCGAAGTCTTTTTTTGTTATCTGATAGATAACAGCTGGTTGATCAATCCTGTGTATACCCTTCGCGAATGATTTTTAGGGTTTGTTGTCGTCGCTCTTGACCACCATGGAAGGTGGAAATGCAGTTAATGCATGGAGCATTTAACTGTCACCCCAATCATTTATAAAAACATAAACTCATAGGGCTTCATCGCTCGACAGCCGCCCCTAAAAGCCATTCGCTTTGGCTATATAGTCAGTTGTTTTGCTTTTTAAATTAGTACACAAAGCAAAACCCCCTAGAACATCTCTAAAAAATAAGTTTCAGTAGTGCTCTTTTATTATATAAACCCCCATCTAGTCAGGCGATTTAATACCTACTTTAACTAGAGGATGCTTTTTAGGGCGATTTCTCTAATGGGGATTGCAATTATGCCAAATATTCATGTTGTGAGCGAATTTCAAACTGATCAAAGCTCACACATTTATTTACTAACATTTGTTTATCACATTCAATCGTATGATAAAAATTAACCTTCTTTGAAAGAAATACGGCTATTTATTAATACATTGATTAATAAATAGCTTTCAATAGCCTATTTTTAATGGATTACCTTTAGGTATGTCCTTTAATGAACGACTGGCGCAGCACCTTTATCATCACCTGAAGTATCAAACAGCTGTTCTACTTCAGGTGCCGAGAATTCATAGTACGCACCACAAAACTGGCAATTCATACTAATACGTTGCTGCTCTTGGAGAATACTAGCAACTTCCTCATAACCTAGAGTAAGCAATGCTTTTCCAGTTCGCCCTTTAGAACAACTACATTTAAATGCCGCAGGCTGTGGATCATAGAGTCGTACGGTTTCTTCATGAAATAACCGGTGTAGTACATCTTCAAAATCAAGGCTCAACAATTCTTCTGGTGTAATAGTATCAGCCAGACAATTTATTCGCTGCCAGGTCTCTTGCTGTTCTTGTTCCTCATGACTATTTGTCGTGTTGTTAGGAAGTGCCTGTAATAACATACCAGACACCCGATCCTGATCAGCATACATCCAGAACCGAGTGGGTAACTGTTCTGACTGCTGAAAATATTCAGCCAAGCAGTCTGCAACTGTCGCCCCATGTGTAGGTACTACACCTTGATAACGTTTACCGGCTTTAGGATCAATCGTGATAGACATAACACCTTTTGGCATTAGGCTGGAAAACTCCACATCATAATTCACCTCCCCTTGCCAGCTAGCTACTGCTCTAAATTGACGTTTTTCATTGCACTCTGCCATTAGTAGGGTAACTGGCCCCTCACTACGCGCTTGCAACGTTAAAGTGCCTTCAAACTTTAGAGTAGAACTCAGCAAAATAGCTGAAGCTATTAGCTCCCCCAATAGTTGTCGAACAGCTGGAGGATAATCATGATTGACTAACGCTTGCTGAAAGCTGTCTTCCAGCGAGACGATCTCGCCTCTCACTGCCGTGTTATCAAAACTAAAACGCTGGGCTATATCTTTTGTATTACTCATAGATGCAAATTAACTATCTAGAAACTTTACTAACGCTATTATAACGGCTTACCACGCTAAAGTGTTTATGTGTTGTGAATATCAAAGTTAAAGTTGATATGGCAAAACGATGTTGACGGCGATAACATTATTAGTTTATATGTTAACAGTGTAAACATTGTTAAGTGATAGGCATAATCACATTAAAAGTGGCAGCTGAAATACTTCATCAGCCATTAAAGACTCAGCACATTTTGGCCAAACAGATTCTTCAAGTATCAGTTAAAGATCTAAAGGCCTTGTTGTTATGGGACTAGATGCAAAATTACTGTGGCCTGACATAGCATTCAGGCTATGCAGTCAAGTGAGGGATTAACCATGAAACTGCAACATTTGGGATGGTTCACAGTGGTCATTGTTACTCTAGCTTCAGCTTGGGTAATGGCTGAGCCAAAGGCAAATCAACCAACAATTGTTGTAACTACCTCCCCTGTTATTAGAGAAAAACGCATTATTCCAATTAAAACCAGCGGCAGATTAGCGCATGCCAAAGAAACCCGCCTGTCTTTTAAAACCAGCGGCTTAATTAATCGAATTTATGTTGATGAAGGCGAAACATTCCAACAAGGTGACATTTTAGCAAGTCTAGACCTGGCTGAAATCAACGCCCAAGTAAACTCTGCAGAATCCAACGTTGCTAAAGCAAAAAGAGATTTAGCACGCCTAATGGATTTATATAAAAAAAATGTCATTCCCTTACAACAACTGCAAGATGCCCAAACGGCTTTTCGTTTAGCTGAATCTGAACTAAAAATAGCGACTTTTAATCGTCGTCACTCCATTATTAAAGCGCCTTTTAATGGTCAGGTTTTACAACGTTTTACTGAAGAAAATGAGTTAATTAACTCTGGAACCCCTCTACTTACAGTGTCAGAGAATCAAAATAGTTGGGTAGTTAAAGTTGGCCTAGCTGATCGAGATATTGTCAAAGCCACAATGCAAGATCCAGTCAAATTATCATTTGATGCTTACCCTCAAACTGCTTTCACTGGCAAAATAAGCAAGATTGCTGCAGTTGCAGACCCGAAAACAGGCACCTTTGAAATAGAAGTCAGTTTAACTAACCCACCGTTACTGCTTCGTTCTGGTTTTATTGCCAGAGTTGATATTTTACCGAAAAGCACTCAGCAATTAGCATTTATCCCTGTTGAGGCCATTGTTACTGCCAAAGGCAAACAAGCGATGATATTTGCCTATGACCCAAAAACCAGTCAAGTTAGCGAACAATGGGTCACTATGAATAGTTTATTAAATAAAGAAATTGCCATTAGTAATGGTTTAAAAAATATCTCAGATGTTGTGACGGACGGCGCCAGTTATTTAAAAGATGGTATGACTGTTCAGCGAATTACGGATTCTACCGAAAAAGAATTAAGTCAATATTCAGGTTTATAAGTCACAGTAAATAGATAACCATGAAGCTACCACACCTAGCAGTTGTAAATTACCAGTTCACCTTAATTATTGTATTACTTATGGTAGTGCTTGGTGTAGTCTCACTAAAGACCATGCCCCGCTCTGAAGACCCACAAGTTACCATGCCAATGGCCACGGTTTATGCAATATACCCTGGCACTTCGCCAATGGATATGGAAAAACTGGTATTGGAACCAATTGAAGAAGCCATTTATGAATTGGAAGACATTAAAGTTGTTAAAAGCAAAATAGAAGATGGGCTGGTCCTGGCCCATGTCGAGTTTCTGGATATTGAAGACCCAGAAGATTATTACGATGACGTTGTGCAAGCCATGGCGTCAATTCGCGATGACTTACCCGATGAGTTACTACGACTCGAAGTACTTAAAATATCGCCTTCCGACGTTAATATTTTCTTGGTTAGCCTGCTATCAGAAACAGCTTCTTACCGCCAGTTAAAACGTTATGGAGAACAGCTTGAACGACAGTTTGAACATAGCCCTGGAGTCAAGCAAGCTGACGTTTGGGCTTATCCAGAACAACAGGTGCAAGTGCACGCTGATTTAGAAAAAATGCGTGAGCTACAAATTTCCCTGGATAATTTACTAGATGCGCTGGAAGCTGCTAGCGTGAATGTACCAGCTGGCCATGTTGATGCTGGCACCCGTCGCTTCACAGTGCGCACTAGTGGCGATTTCAAAAATCTTAGCGATATTCGCCGCACGACAGTCAAAGCTTCTGGCGACAGAATTGTTTTTGTTGAGGATATTGCCGAAATCAACTTTGACGATGCAGAACCTACTTATAATGCTAGATATAACGGCCAGCGTGGTATTTTAGTTTCTGTCAAACAACGAGAAAACACCAATATTTTTTCGGTGATGAAAAACCTCGACACCACCCTAGCTAAATTCCAGCAAAAGTTACCAGCCAATATCAAAGCTGTGGCCATTTTTGACCAGACTAGAAGCGTTGATAAGATGGTTAATGTATTAACAGGTAACTTGGTTCAAGGATTAGTGCTTGTTGGCTTAATCGTGCTATTAGTACTTGGCTTTAAACCCAGTATTATCGTGGTATTAGCTATTCCCACTTCCATGTTGATAGCGATCGGTTTAGTAGATTTAAGTGGCTTTGGTTTACAACAAATGACTATTGCCGGGTTAGTGATTGCATTGGGCTTATTAGTAGATAATGCCATTGTGATTATTGAAAACATTGGCCGGTTACTTAAACAAAACCAAACTCCTTTTCACGCTGCCGTTTTAGGCACTCAACAAATGGGTGGTGCAGTCGCCAGTGGCACCATTACCACATTGTTAGCCTTTTTGCCTATGCTGATGTTACAAGGCCCTACTGGATTATTTATTCAATCACTACCGGTAACTGTTATTTTAACATTATCAGTTTCACTGGTTATTGCTTTAACATTATCCCCCTTATTAGCCAGCCGCTTACTTAATAAAAATAATTGTGCTTACCACTTTGCTGATAAAAACCCTAATGATAACAGCCTCTCTAAGCCCAACCTGGTTACTAGCGTCTCTTGTCGTATTGCTGCAATTAATCCCGTACCTCGGCTGATTAGTCTGCTAACCAATCGAGTTTATGCTCCACTATTACAGTTATCATTAAAATGGCCCTGGCTATTATTATTCTCAGCATGTTTGTTTTTTGCTGCTAGCTTAACCCTTTTCCCTAAAGTAGGGGTCAGTTTATTCCCGAAAGCAGAAAAACCGCAATTAATGGTAAATATTGATACCTCAGAAGGCACAAGCTTTGATAAAACCCAAGCAATCGCTTTAACTGTAGAGCAAAGAATATTAACTCACCCCCAGGTTAATAGCGTAGTAACGAATACTGGCAGAGGAAACCCCAAGGTTTATTACAATGTTGACCCAAAACGAGAAACACCTAACCATGCCCAATTGTTTGTACAATTAAAAGATAGTGCAGAACTGGACCTGCCAGCTTTAGTAGATGAGCTTCGACAACAGTTTAGTGATATCCCTGGGGTTGAAATAGCCGTTAAAGAATTCATTCAAGGCCCTCCAATTGATGCTCCCATCGCTATTTGGGTGATAGGCGACAATATCAGTCAGTTAAAGCAACTATCTGCTCAAGTAGAAGCAATCATTAAACAAACTCCTGGCACAGTGAATGTACGAAATCCAACAGGCAACTATAAAACAGATTTAAAGGTTAATATCAATCGAGACAAAGCTGGACTATTAGGAATTCCACTAATCACTATCGATAAAACCGTTCGTGCTTCTTTAGTCGGTACATCTGTTGGCAGCATGCGGGATGAGTTGGGTGATGAATATAATGTGGTAGTCAAGCTCGCTGATACCGATAAGCCTACATTAGACGACTTTAACCGGGTAACAGTTACCGGTGTTACGGGAAATACTGTGCCCTTACGCCATGTTGCAAATTTAGAGCCTGATGAAGGACAAGCTACATTCCGTCACCTTAATCTAGAGCGCAGCGCATTAATTACTGCTGATGTCAAACATGGCTACCAAGTAGCCACGCTTACCCAGGCTATTGCCACCCAATTGGATCAACTCAACTGGCCAGTGGCTATGAGTTATAAAATTGGTGGAGAGGAAGAAACCCGAGCTGAATCTTTTGCTGGTATAACCAAAGCTCTATTAGTTTCTTTACTAGGCATTTTTGCTGTACTGGTTTTTCAGTTTAAGTCATTGTCTCAACCTATTATTGTGTTTGCCGCTATTCCTTTTGCCATTATAGGTACATTATTTTGCCTTTATGCTACAAATAACAGCTTTTCTTTTATGGCATTTATCGGCTTTAGCTCGTTGGTTGGCATAGTGGTTAATAACTCAATCATTTTAGTGGATTATTCCAACCAACTTAGAAATGCAGGAAAGGGTATTTTTGATTCCGCTTTTGAAGCAGGAAAAACCCGACTATCACCTATTTTATTGACGACCCTGACAACCGTAGGCGGGTTGCTACCCTTAACCTTATCCGGCAGTAGCCTATGGGAGCCAATGGGCTGGACTATCATTGGTGGGCTACTGTCGTCTACTATTCTGACCTTGTTTGTAGTGCCAGTGTTATATGTATTGTTAACACCTAAAACCAGTGCACTTCGTAAAAGTCAAACAACTGACGTAGCAAACCTGCCATTGGGGCTTCAATAACAACATACAGTTACTATGCTCAAGAGTTAATAAGCAAGTACTTTATGGTAGGTTGCTAAATCAGCATCAGAGAAACAGCAGAAAATAATTTCTTCAAGCGAGGTTTCCTGTTCAGTAAATTTCTTTGCTTCTGTTATCGCAACCTCAGTTGCCTGCTCAATGGGGTAACCATACACTCCAGTACTAATCGCAGGAAATGCTATCGACAATAGTTGATGTTCTGCAGCTAACTGTAGTGAATTTGCATAACAGCTGGCCAATAGCTGAGGCTCATTATCATGGCCTCCTCGCCAAATTGGCCCTACCGTATGAATCACATACTTAGCTAACAACCGGTAGCCTTTCGTGATTTTGGCCTCACCAGTATCACAACCATTTAGCTGCCGGCATTCAGCTAGAAGCTCCGGCCCAGCCACACGATGAATAGCTCCATCAACACCACCTCCTCCAAGCAAACTACTATTCGCAGCATTGACAATTGCATCCACAGCAAGCTTGGTTATATCCCCTTGCACTGCTTCTATTTTTGTAGCCATTTGCTTCTACCAATTAATCTTGTTACTTATAGAATAGAATATATCGCACGCTTTATGCCGTGTAACGACATTATTTCTCTTTTGGTAGTAACCTATAGGAGAGTTTTAAAGCAATCTGTTTTAGCTCTAACCTTTACACTACACTAGCCCGCTGTCACAAATACCTTCTCATATGGAAACTACAATCCTCAGTAAAGAAATTACCCACTCGAAAAAAATTAAAAAAACTAGTTGTGATTGTTGTCTCAGCTACTGGTAATGAAATAGAGGCCGTACTCATAATGTAGATCCTATTGAGCTTGCACCTACTGTAACTGCAAAACTTTAGCAACTTAGTGCAACTATGAAAGTATATAAATAATAACAATATAAGGTGTGAGCAATATGTTACTAGTACCATCAAATGCTACTTTTTCTTTACTAAGGGTTGCAGCTAATGTATTAACAGCTGCAGTGTATATGGTTTTCAACCTAAAGATTTGCTAACTATTGAACAACATGCATTTAATAGTACTGCCGATGAGTTTTTAGGGCCTATTGCTTCACCACTAAAAGGCATTGTCAACTTAACTGCGCCAAATATCATTGCAAGCCTTAATCATAATTATCAGTAATAGCGCTTTCGTTAATATTGTTAAACATCAACTTATGAATCAAGCAATAATAAGCTATTGGCATACTCACCAATAGCTTATTTCATTAATCATAGTTTTTAGCTTTCAATAAATTTTTTAATATTTACAATAAATTTTTCCGGCTCCTCAAAGTGTGGGTAATGCCCTGAAAACATAAATGCTTTTGCTATATAACTGGAAGATTGGGTTGGCTTAAAATAATCACCTCCCATTAAAAAATCATAATAACCTAAAATATGCAGAACAGGCTGAGCCAACATTGTTATATCAAAGTGAGGACGTGGATTATTGGGATCATTCATTGTCCCAGCTACATCACGAAATACACTTTGATCTTCTGCAATGTTAACTGTTTCTTTTATCTTTTCATATTTTTCTTTTGTTGATAAGTTTGCCCAATAAAATAATGACCTCTTATTACTGTGTTTCAATACTGACCTTATCTCTTGTTTTTTCTTCCATAATTCGTTACTAGGCAAATCAAACAACCCTTGTAAATCGACTTCAAGATTTTTATAAGAATCTTCCTGAAAAAGCTTCAGCAGTAACAAGTCTATCATCAAATTTCTATTTGCTGGAGTTAGTAAATCAGGTGATCGCCCCAGCAGAATAACTTTTTTATCTAAGTATTTATTTTTAATAAAGCTCTCATAAACCAATGTCGCACCATAACTATGCCCCATTACTGCACTAATATTATGGCCACTTGCTTCAATTTGCTTAATCATTATTGGCAAGTCATTGACATTGTGATCATGAGATAACTCATATATTCCTTTAGATAATCCACAACCCCGCTGATCATAAGATAGCCAACCAAATTCTGCTACATACTCAGGGTTATCTTGTAACCAGGCTTTAAAGTACTGAGAGTGATTCCCTGGCCCACCATGCACAAATAGTATACTATTTTGTTTGTTATTTGGGTTATAGGACCACCAATGTAAATCAGCGTTGCTATCCACTGCATGTTTCTCCTACACACTAAAAATTACTTTCTCGCATATATTACCCTTGGGAAGCAAGATTTTCTCATGGGTTTAGTTATGTTAAGGAATACAACAGTAATGGTTACAACCTGACTATAGTTGCAGAGTGTAATTCAAGCGCTTTTATTTTTCAGAAGTACTATCAGACTTCTCATAATGCAATATATCTCCTGGCGTACACTCTAATGCTTTACATAGCGCTTCTAAAGTAGCAAACCTAATACCTTTTGCTCTCCCATTTGCTAATACAGATAAGTTTTGAGGTGTTATACCTATTTTTTCAGCTAAGTCTTTAGACTTTATTTTTTTCTCAGCTAACAATTGTTGAATACGACATTCAATAGGCACTTTACGCTTCCTTCTTGACTAAATGTACTCTTCCAACTCGGATTTAAGTGCACTACCATGCTTTAATATATAGGCTATGGGCAATATGACAACACCTGCAATTAAGTAAAATTCTGTTGCCATTGGCATAAGATTTATATTTACAGTAAAAGTACTACTTATATTCAGAGGCTGAAAAACTGCATCTAGCAAGAAATCAACACCATATGAATAAACAGGATAAAGCAAACAAAGCCAGCCTATAGCAAAGCTATAGCGAAGGTTAGTTAGGTTGAATATTTTTTCTCTATAAAATTGCAAAAATATACATACTAATAACACTATCATTATCACTTGATAAAACAGTTCTAACCCTATAAAGGTCATAACTCTCGTAAAAATCTCTACATTACCACTTGTATCCTTGTCCAAAATAAACCCTTCACCGGTAACAAACAAGTAAATATTGTAAGTAAGAAACACCAACAAGCTGACTATCGCTATCCCACTGGTTAGCTTTATCTTTTTAAGTGAGTTCACATTTATCTCCACACAAATAAAGTTATCGTAAAACAATAATAGATTATCGTATTACGATAATAATTACAACGATTAATTACTTCGGCAAAAAGCTGTATACACCTAATACCACACCTTGTGCTTTTGCCAAACCCTGACAACAACTGTATAAATCAGGTACAGTTAGTTTGCTTTTGGACTTTTGCTAATACTCAATGAAATCATCCCGCTCTAAGCCTCGTCATAATCGCAATAAAAAGACCACCAGTTACTTGCGTATCATTGGTGGCCAATGGCGTAGCCGTAAATTGGCTATTCCTGATCTGCCAGGTCTACGTCCCACTACTGATCGCGTGCGTGAAACCCTATTTAACTGGCTGATGCCAATTATTCCTGGTGCTAGCTGTTTAGATGCATTTAGTGGCACGGGCGCTTTAGGATTAGAAGCGTTATCGCGCGGTGCAAAATTTGTTCAGTTTATCGAAGCATCACCAGTTGCTGAGCGACAGTTAAGTCAGCATTTATCACAATTGCAGGTCCCTGGAGATGATGCGAGTATAACCAATACTGATGCAGTGCAGTGGCTTAACCAACCAAGCACCCAGCAGTTTGACATAGTATTTCTTGACCCTCCTTTTCACCAAGACTTACTAAATCAAACCTTTCAGCTACTTGAAACCTTAAATTGGCTTGCTCCCGATGCTTATATCTATGTGGAAGCTGAGCAGGACTTAACTACACTTCAAGTGCCGGCCAGTTGGCAGCTGCACCGTCAGAAACAGGCAGGACAAGTTTGCTTTTACTTGTTTAAAAGACAATTAACAGAGAGTTGAAGAACTTTATGAAAAAAGTTGTAGGCTTAGGCATTGTAGCCGTTGCGGTTGCAGGTGCACCTTACCTCACAGGAACCTTGGCAGAGAAGCAATTCAAAGCAGAAATGGAGCATTTACAAAGTTCTTCTACTCTGCAATCTGTTCCATTTGACTTAAAAATTGATGTGGATTACCAGCGCAGCTGGCTGACTTCAACTGCCGTCAACACCGTAACAGTTAAACTTGCTGATCAAGAACCATTCACTTTTAAAATAAACAACCACATCAGCCATGGTCCAATTTTATTTAAAGGGCCCAATAAAGTTGGTTTAGCTGCCATTGAAACCAAAGTTCCTCTGACTGATGAGCAACAAGCAAACATTGCCAAAATTTGGAAAGACAACAAAAACCCCATTCAAATTCAAAGTCATATTGGCTTTACTGGCAACTCCACTATCAAAGCTTCTATAGCTGGCTTCAATTTAGACAATATTGAAGGAAAAGCCTCTGACTCCGTCATGTTTCAACCAGCAGAAATGACTATCTCTTTCTCTGATAATATGTCTAATCTTGTTGCAGACTTTAGCTGGAATGGCATGCAAATCAACTCTTCTGAACTGAACATGTTTATAGGCAAAGTCACTGGCAAGTCTAACAAACAGTTATTGTTAGAAGACTTATGGTTGGGTGATGATGAAATAAAGCTCAGCGCTGTAACCATCAATTCCAATAAAACACCTAGCAACCCATTATTAAACACACCAAACAATATCACTCTGGAAGATTTTATCGTAACAGCTCACTCTGAAGCAGATAACAATCAGATGATAAAAGCTGATACAACATTTTCTGCAAAAAAAGTCGTTGCTGAAAATAAGCCGATTGCGAATGATATTAAGCTAAAAATCGCTTTAGAAAACTTGCCAGCTCAAGCTGTACAATCCATCACTAAGAAGCTTACCCAGCTTCAAAAGCAAGCAATGCAAAGTGGTGCTGGCAAGCAAACACCAATGCCTGACTTTGCTGCAATTCAAGAGGATTTAAATCAAATTCTGGCAGCAGGGCCTGTCATAAAAATTCCTACCTTACAGGCAAATACCGAACAAGGTAAAATAGAAGCTGACTTAGAGGCAACTATCAAAGCTGAAAATGCTGCTATGTTACAAAACCCCTTATTACTAATGGGAGCAATACAAGCTTCAGCTAATGTCAGTGTACCTGCCAAGTTAATAGAAAATACTCCATTGGCAGCACAAGTTCCCATCTTCGTTAGCCAAGGGTATATAATTAATGACAATGATCAATTGAAGTCAGCCATTCAGTTCCAACAAGGACAATTAACAATTAATGGCAAACCCATGCAGTAATAATGTTATCAAGTAGTAGCTTTAAACCGGCCTGGTGGTTACCAGGCCCCCATTTACAAACCGTCTGGTCGCCTTTACTGCGCCGCCCTTCAGCATTAGTCAGACAAAGAGAAAGGGTTACCACTGTTGATGGTGACTTTATTGATCTAGACTGGCATAGCCCGCAAAAAAGCCACAACCTCGCCCTGATCCTTCACGGCTTAACTGGCAATTCCAACTCCCACTATGTATTAGGGTTACAACAAGCGCTTCATAAAATTGGCTGGGACAGTGTGGCAATGAACTTTCGTGGCTGTAGTGGCGAACCCAATTTATTACCACGAGGTTACCATTCAGGTGATAGCAATGATCTAGCATTCATCATCAAGCACCTTGACCAAAATACGCGTTACTTGAAATTAGCTGTCATTGGCTTCTCACTGGGGGGTAATGTACTACTGAAATGGTTAGGCGAAATACAGCATAATTACCCTATCATTGCTGCAGTGGCAGTTTCTGTGCCTTTCCAGTTGGACGAATGCGCAAAACGAATGAATCAAGGATTAGCTAAAGTTTATCGCAATTATTTCTTACGCGACTTAATCCAATATATTGAAATTAAAAAAAGTTCTTTTATGGCCCAAGGCGCTATAGATCAATATAAAACTTTAACCACATTGGGTAACATCAAGCGTTATAAAACATTTTGGGATTTTGACCATAATGTCACTGCCCCGCTGCATGGGTTTAATAGTGCAGCTGATTATTATCATCGTTCCAGTAGCAAGCATTATTTAGCCGCCATTCACTGCCCAACATTGATTATTCACTCGTTAGATGATCCATTGATCAGTGCATCCTGCTTACCTAAAGAACAAGATTTAAGTGAGTTTACTGAATTAGAGTTAACAACAACTGGTGGACATGTAGGTTTTGTTAGTGGTGAGCACCCCATGCGCCCAAACTATTACCTTGAGCGACGGATACCTCAATTTCTTCAAGAGTTTTAGCTCACCACTTTTTATACCAGCGAAACTCATCTATGAAAATATAGCTTAAATTTCTGTTTGAACGCTTGAAGTCACAATCACACCTTCATCTTCCTGCCAGGCTTTGCCCATTTTTTCAACTTTTTGCAACCATTTGTCAACTAATACAAGCCCTTCTTTCAAGTTAATCGTACCCTCATCAGAAATAATCTGCTGCCCTTCACCACTTAATATAAACTGAACCAGTTTCTTGACTTCTTGGTTATCATCATTTTTTTGAACAGCTATATACAAAGGTCTAAAGAAAGGATATTTCCCTTTCATAATATTTTCTTTTGTTGGGATAAACCCATCAATTCCTATAAATTTTACATCAATTTTTTTTGCTGAGCTGATTCCATTTATTGCGATTGCGCCTTCATACTCTATTGTTGCTTTTTCCAGCGGGCCTGTCGATTTATATTTATTTCCTTTATTTTTAAACTCATAGCCTGGGTCATCAAAAATTAATAGTCGCGACATATAGCCAACGCCTGATAATTTACCTTTGCGTGTTAGTGGCAGTATTTCTATACTATCTCCTCCAAACTCACCCCAGTTGGTAACCTTTCCATCAAAAACGTCTTTTAAATTTTGTATCGTTAAGTTATCTACTTTTTGTTTTTTATTTACCATTACTACTAGAGCATCCCAACCAACTTGAATTAGTTTGAGGTTGTTTTCTTCTTCGACTATCCCTCCAGATGTAGCAATTCTGTGGCGACAAGAAGCACCTATATCTGTCATTCCTTGAGAAGTTAATCGCAAGCCTTTAGTCGCACCACCTCCTGATAACCTTATTTTTATACCTGATTTCTTCTCATATATGGAAGCAATTTTTTCCATATAAGCTTTCTTACTAATACCACATCCTGTGATAGATATAGTATCTTTAGCGTAAGAATAAATACTGAAAATCCCTACCACATAAAAATAAAATATTTTAACCAGTATATTTTTCATAATCTCAAGCTCACAAGCACATATATTAACAAAATAATAGTTAATATATAAAAACAAGCAGGTTATTGGCTAACCCTTTTCGACATAAGAATATTCTTAGCGATGTTAAAGCTATCTGAACATCACTATATCTAAAACGAAGTAGTTACTAAAAACTATTTATTTTTACTAACCAAAAATAATTAAACCAGAAAACAGAAAGCTGAAATCTCTACATTTCATTTCTAACAATGAATCTATAAGCGATGGATATAGCGTGAAAAAAACTCATTATCATAATTCGTTAAACTCATACTGATTAAGCAAAAAGCAAGATATGTAAATCAATATAAACAACTGTTTAAACTAAGACCACCTCAGCTAACTTGTTATTTTTATTAAAAATTTTAATCACATCCGCAGCTTATCCACACTATTATCCCCTAATTTTGTGTATTATTCACAAGCGTGGATAACTCTGTGTATAACCTATGAATACCCTCTTAATATATTCACTCATCATCAAAACTTAAGTTTCCCCATTGGTCACATTGATAGTTTTTACTTGCTACTAAATTCTGGTCAGCTATATAACTTAGCTTCTTTACAATATTTTGTATTCTCTTCTCTGATAATGGTTGCAAACTCTTACCTTGTAGAAATTGTCGATAACAGTGTTTGTCTTTAATAGATGGTATTAATTGTATGAAATATTTTTTCTGGTTAACCACAATGACAATGGAAAAGCCCTGGGAGTCTTTAACAGCCACCCATTGAATAGGCTGGTTATTTATAATACAGCTCATCATTTTCTCTTTTAACCTTTTATATTGTCTATAAATGATATAAATTACTGAACATATAATATTATAATAATGACAACTAATTGGCTTATTTATAGTCTTCTCATTGAGTGCACATCAGTTCACTTTGTGTAAATTTACTGTATGTTTTTATTAAAAAAGTAATATTTACCCTCTAACTCCATAATTGCACTATGCTTTTAACAGTATCACTTTAATAACCTAAAAACTCATGTTATTAGCAGTTTTCCGTATTATTTTAGTCTTTTTTTTAGTCAATTGCTTGGCTGAAGCTGATCAAAAACAAACGCCCATTAAAATTGCTATAAACGATTGGGCCAGCCAAACTGTATTATCTTACTCAATTGGCTCTTTATTACAAAAGCAAGGATATACCGTTAAATACCAAAATATTACCCTAAAACAACAATGGGGGGGATTAAGGCTTGGTCATGTCCACCTACAACTTGAGGTATGGCAGTACTCAATGATTGAGGACTTCAATAGAATGCTATCCAATAAAGCAATATTAGATGCTGGTACACATGCTGCTAAAACCAGAGAAGACTGGTGGTATCCAGTCTATATCAAACAATTTTGCCCAGGCTTACCAGGTTGGAAGGCACTTAATGATTGCAGCCAGCTATTCAGCACACCTGAATCAGGCAGTAAAGGTGTCTATTATACTGGCCCATGGATCAGTGACGAAGGCATTAGAATTCGTGTATTTAAACTAAATTATCGTCTTATCAGTCTTGATGCTGTTACTCTCAATAAACTGTTAATTAGGGCAACTAGCAATAAACAACCTATTCTATTACTCAACTGGACACCAAACTGGACTGACAACCGGGTTAGTGGAGAATTTGTAGAATTTCCTGACTTTGCCCCTGAATGTATAACTGATCCAACATGGGGAGTAAATAAAACAGAAACCAAAGATTGCGGCGCTCCCAAACATGGTTGGTTAAAAAAAGCGGCAAATCCTGAGTTTCCTGTAAACTGGCCATGTGCTTATCAGTTTATTCAGAATATCAATTTTACCAGTGATATGGTGGCTGAAGCAGCTGCTTTATATGAGTATGACAAATTTACCTATAAAGAATCGGCTAAGAAATGGTTAGAAAAATATAAAACTTCCTGGCAACAATGGATTCCTGAATGCATGTCTGCAGTAAGCAGTGAATGACTTTGCTAATTATTTATACTCTTCGAGAATAATTTTTAAACCTAAAAATTAATCATGATGGGTATAATTCATTGAAATAACCAGAGGGTGTAACCCCTAGTACTTTTTTAAAGCTATGGGTAAAAGCGCTAACACTGTTATAGCCCAACTCAAATGCTACATGCGTAACAGATGAGCCTTTCGAAAACATCTGTAATGCATGATGAAGTCTAGCTTGCAAACGCCATTGACCAAATGAAAGCCCAGTCTCAGTTTTAAAACGACGCGTGAATGTTCTTCTAGACATGTTCACTTTTTCAGCCCATTCATCAAGTGATAAGTGATTATTTGGTTCATTGATTATGGCTAAAGCCATTTTAGTTAAACGGTCATCTATAGGCATAGGTAAGAGCAGTGGCTCATGCTGGGTTCTTTTCATTTCATCAATTAGTACTTCTAATACTCTGCATTCTAGCCTGCCAATGATGTTTTCTTTCATAGCAGCAACCAAACGGTCTATGATCGCTTTCATGAAAGTTGAAATAGCCATAACCGTAGGCTGTTCTGGTAACTGAAATGATTTCGACTGGTCGAGGTGAATGATAAACCCATTAACAGGAATATGAGTTTCTGCACTATGATAGCAGTATGGAGGCACCCAACCTAATCGACCTGGAGGCATTGACCAAACCCCTACCTGAGTTTTCACTGTCATCACCCCACTGAAAATAGCAAATATTTGACCTTCAGCATGCGAATGACTAACTGTGTGACAAGCTTTGTCAAGCATAATGGGTTGGATAGAAAAGTCTAATTCCTCTTTCATACACTCGTTTTAATTATGGCCCAATATAGCAACTATAAGACATTATACCGCTATCAAGCCACTATTACACCCTATACACTAGCAACCTCAATAATCACTGCAATTAAGTCTAGTTTTTAAATAGGAAGAAATAATGAACAAAATTATCTTAACTTTTCTTTATGTAATAGGAGTATTTACTATGACAGCCAATGCAGAAAGTTCTCTTCAGCAACAACCATTATTTAATTGCAAAGCAAACTTAAAAACCTGCTTAGAAGAAATGTATACAACTGTTTTTAGCAACCCTCAGCAAATCGATAATTTTTTTGCTGAAGATTATACTCAATATGCTGATGGAGAAGTGCTTAACTTAACTGAATTTAAAAAGCATGTTCAAATAGTTAAAAATAAAGTTAAAAATATTCACTTTGAAGTTACAGAAGCAGCCAAGTCAGAAGACACTTTTTCAGACCGGCATTTGGTAACACTTGAATTACATGATGGAGCAAAAGCTGTAATAGAGCTAATCCAAATATCTAAGCTTAAGAATGGTAAAATTTGTGAATTGCGTGAGTTATCAAGAGTTATTTATGGCAATAAAGCACTAAAAGCCCTTGCTTCTCAAAAACACAACGATTAATTAAAACAAGGCCTGTAAGCTACATATAAATGCTATATACAGGCCTTACTTTTACAGTATTTTAAAAATATTACTCTCTATCTTTTAATGCTTCTTCTATTTTTTGATCTGTTTTATACTGGCTTAATGCATACACTGACCAAATAGCCGCAGGAATCCAGCCAATTAATGTAAGTTGCAGGATAAGACAAATAATGCCAGCAAAAGGCCTACCAATTGTAAAAAATTGCAACCATGGCAATAGTAACGCAAGTAATAATCTCATTGTCAGTCTGATTCCTTATATAAACAAACAAGCAAATTGTTTATCAACAATTATTAATATGACTATATAATCTAGAAAATAATCAACTTTACTATCAAAAAGCAAGTTCAGCCTATTTAATTAAACTTGCACCAAAAAATATTTCTTCAAGCTTATATTTTCCTAAGCTTGATTTAAGTGATAAACGTAGGTTTGCTATAAGGCTTTACGTATTTTCCGTAAAGCCTATAGAATAGATGTAAACAGGGGTATGCCTAAGTAGGAGGCTATATAATCACCTTACCTGGATTCATAACTCCATTAGGGTCGAATACATTTTTAATACCCTTCATTAATTTTATTTCTTCCTCGCTACGGGAATAAGTTAAATAATCCCGTTTGGTCATTCCTACTCCGTGTTCTGCAGAAACTGAGCCCTGATATTTTTGCACAATCTCAAACACCCAATTACTGACTTCTGAGCATTTTTCAAAGAAAACTTCTTTGACGAGATTATCCGGTTTTAAAATATTTAAGTGGACATTGCCATCGCCAATGTGGCCAAACCAAATAATTTCAAAGTCGGGATAATGCCTATTAACAACGGCTTCAACCTCAGTTAAAAAAGCTGGTACATGAGAAACACTTACGGCAATATCATTTTTATAAGGCGTCCACTGGGCTATGGTTTCGGAAATATCTTCTCGGCAACGCCATAAAGATTCTAACTGAGCCAGACTTTGACTCATTACTCCATCTTCAACCCAGCCCTGCTCCATGCAATATTCAAACACCTCCATTGCTTGATCAGCAACTTGCTCGTTAATGCTTTCAAACTCTATTAATGCATAATAATCAGTCTGACTTTCAAACGGACGTTGTACATCACTGTGTTCAACCACTTTGGCCAGTGCTTTTTCTGAAAAGAACTCAAACGCGGTTAAATCAATCTTTTCCTGAAAAGCCTGTAGCACATTCATAATCGCACTAAATTCAGGTACCCCAAGGACTAATACTGTTAAGTCTTTAGGTGGGCGGGTAAGCTGCATGGTGGCTTCCACGATAAAACCTAAGGTACCCTCGCTGCCTATAAACAAATGACGGAAGTCATAACCCGTATTATTTTTAACCAGACCTTTATTTAAATCTAACAACTCACCTGTACCAGTAACTACTTTTAAGCCAGAGACCCAGTTACGCGTCATTCCATAACGAATCACCTTAATACCACCCGCATTGGTTGCAATGTTGCCTGCAATTTGGCTTGAGCCACTGGAAGCAAAATCAACTGGATAAAACAGCCCCTGTTCTTCAGCATACTGCTGCAACTGTTCAGTAATCACTCCAGGCCCACACACAACAGTACGATCAACTGGGTTGAAAGCTGTAATTTTGTTCATATAATCAAAAGCCACCACTACTTCACCATTGGCAGCAACAGCTCCAGCACTTAAGCCTGTTCTTCCCCCAGATGGGACCAATCCAAGCTGGTATTCATTAGCAAATCTAACAATTGCTTTAACCTGCTCAATAGACTTTGGGAAAACGATGGCCAACGGTTTTGGTTCATATACTTTGGTCCAGTCTGTGCCATAAACCGCAAGGGATTCTGGATCCGTTTTTACCTTGTCAGCATCAACCAATGTTTGTAACTGCTCAATGATTTGCTCAGGGGTCATCTGGTTACTCTCAAAAAACTCAACTCAAATTGAATAAAAGTCATTCATTATAAACGCCTAATTTTGGCACAGTATGCTATCATATGCCTCCCCTGGACTTGGCCAGATCGGTCATTAATTGAAAGAATTGCGCCTAAGAGCAGGGTTCAAGAAGTCTGACAGCTGTATATACAGCTTTTCGTATGTACTGCTCTAGCGACTTTTTTACTAAGTTGTAACTATCTACTAAGCCACTACAGCGGATTTAAAGTCATCATGGCCAAGACGTCTTTGGACAAAAGTAAGATCAAGTTTTTACTTCTTGAAGGGGTGCATCAGTCTGCTATCGACACCCTAAATGCTCATGGCTACACCAACATTGAATACTTAACCACCTCGTTACCAGCTGAAGAGTTGAAAGCACGCATTGCTGACGCTCATTTTATTGGTATCCGATCTCGCACTCAGTTAACGGCTGATATCTTTGATGCTGCGAAAAAACTGATTGCTGTTGGCTGCTTTTGTATTGGCACCAATCAGGTTGATTTAATTGCAGCCCAAGAGCGTGGCATAACCGTCTTCAATGCTCCATTTTCTAATACGCGCTCTGTTGCCGAATTAGTCATTGCCGAAGCCATTTTATTAATGCGTGGAATACCAGAGAAAAACGCTTTGGCACATAAAGGTACTTGGCGTAAGTCCGCGAAAAACTCCTATGAAATTAGGGGGAAAAAGCTAGGTATCATAGGCTATGGCAGCATTGGCAGTCAGCTTAGTGTAATGGCGGAATCTCTGGGTATGGAAGTGTACTTCTATGATGTCATCACCAAACTACCTTTAGGCAATGCCACCCAAATCAATGACTTAAACAAGCTGCTGAGTATGTGCGATGTCGTTAGTTTGCATGTGCCTGAAACCTCAAGCACTCAAATGATGATTGATACTGAGCAACTGACAGCAATGAAACCCGGTGCTATTTTAATCAATGCATCTCGCGGTACTGTGGTAAACATTGAAGCTTTAGCCACTGCAATCGAGTCAGACAAACTACTTGGGGCAGCTATTGACGTATTTCCTGTTGAGCCACGCTCTAATGATGATGAGTTTGTTTCACCACTAAGAGGTTTACACAACGTAATTCTTTCACCTCATGTGGGCGGCAGCACCATGGAAGCGCAAGAGAACATCGGCCAGGAAGTCGCAGAAAAACTGGTTAAATACAGCGATAATGGTACCACCATTTCCTCTGTTAACTTTCCAGAGGTCGCACTACCTGCTCACCCGAAACAACATCGGTTGTTACACGTTCATAGAAACCAACCTGGCGTGTTATCAGAAATTAACAAAATATTTTCTGATAATAATATAAACATTGCCGGCCAGTACTTACAAACTACTGAAAAAGTAGGTTATGTGGTCATTGATGTTGATGCCGAAAAAAGCCAAATTGCTCTAGAAAAACTTCAGCAGGTTAACGGCACCATCAGGGTTAGAGTTTTATTTTAATACCTTTTCTTTTCCTCCTCTCAATGGGGAGGAAAAACTTACTATTTACCCTACCTATATGTTAACGACCTTGTCGTCAAAACAAAGTGTATATAACATTTCAACTATCGTCTTAGACCATAGGACGCTCGCCATACAATCTAAAGTGCTAAACTAAAAAATATCCACTCTTATACAAGTTAATATGTTATTTGTATAAATTTACATATTAACTTGTATAAGAGTAGCTAAAATTAATACATAGCCTCAAGGAAAGAGCTTCCATGTTACTTCATTTACTAGCTATCATATTTGGTATATTAACTGGTTACTTTATTGTTGCAAAAGTTGACAAACCACCACTTATTGTAAAGGATTACAAAGTAATTCCTACTAGCCAACTAGCTAAACAACCATCAACGACAGAAAGTAAGTATTCAAAAAAATTTAAAGTAGCTAGCCAGGTTAATTCCATAAAACCTTATAAAATAAATAATAATGCTTGGGCAGAGAACGAGCCAATAAATGATTAGCTCGAACTGTTCAAGGCTAATAACACACTTCCATTTACTCACAACCTGGATAGGTTAACCAACCAACGTATTGCCCTGTTATATCAGTTGCTCGCAGGTGTTTTCCACAAAAAGCACTAACAGGATATTTACTTTTTGTAAAAATTGGTCCAAGAGGGAACTTTCTAATATCATCAACTGTATTATACTTTTCGACTTGAGCCCCTAAAACAGGTACCTGGCACTCAAAAAAAGCACCATCCTGATTCTTTATTAGCACTCCTGCTTTCCCACCCTCTACAGTCCAGGCACTATAAACTGAAGCATGCCTTTTAGTTTGTTGCAAACAGGTATGAATAGCTGGATATAAATCAGTAAAATTGGCAGACCAATCTTTATTATTTTCTAATTGAAACTGGCTTTGGTATTCATCTATAAAACGAATTGATGACGTCACACCAAGTAATGAAAATAACAACTGTTTTGTTTCATTAGCTTCGTTAATAAAGTTAACAACGGCTCTTTTTCCTAAAATCATATTATCAATCAGCCGATCAGCTTTATCTCTAGTCAACACAGTGTAATAAGATACATCCCCAAGCGGTTTAATCTCGTCCGGATAGTTTACATTGATGGCTTGTTTTTGATCTGTAACAAAAACTACTGACGAGCCTGCTTCAATACCACTATCTTTATTAACAACGGTTAGCTCTAAAGGTTGATTAAGCCGATGTTTAAATATTTTTAATTGATACATCTTTGACTGTTTATACTTCGACCATCTTGCTGAAGTCGTCATAGAACAACTTGGCTGGTCTGCCTCACACTGCACCTTCCAATCACGAAACACTCTAACCACTGGCTTGCTGGCAGCTTCTGCAGTAATACTGAACAGGCAGCATACAACAGTAAGATAGTATAAGCGCATCAACACTCTCCTTAGCCCTTAAATATAATGAAAACACACCCGACATAAGGCGGGTTAGCCCGAATACCCAGATCCGATGAAATATGCGGGCTAGTATGGCAATTTTTTATTAATAGCTTAAGGCCATCCTTTTAGAGTAGGAGAAATACATCACTCATTAAAAGTGATGTTTGCAATATATGTGCAAAATAAACAACCTGTGGCCAAAATGAATGGCCTATAAAAAGTCATTCACAAACAGTATGGCAGCTTTTGTCATTTTGAATACAACTCCAATAAAACAACCCACAAAATGCCGCTGCTCCAATAATTGTTAGTAGCATGTATTGCTGGGGCCACAGCAATAGCACACCACTTACTAATGCCATCAACCGCTGCATCCAGTTCAGTTTACTTTCTAAATACCCTTCTAATGCAGCAGCAAGTGCATAAATTCCAAGTACAGCTGTAATAAATATTGGCAACGCCTTGGTTAAGTCATTACTTAATAACGGTGTATAAGCAAACAACAAAGGCACAATATATAGGCCCTTAGCAATTTTCCAGGCAGCAAATCCAGTTCTCATAGGGCTGGTTTTTGCGATAGCAGCTGCCGCGAATGCAGTTAAACAAACTGGCGGTGTTACATTACTGTCTTGTGATAGCCAAAAAATAATCATATGGGCGGACAACAAAGCTAATGCTAACTGGCCAGGGCCAATTGCACCTTCAATCAAGGTATTTTTCATATCAACTGGAATCAGTGCCATTAAAGCTTGCGCTTCAACTAATGACATTGATGCCCCCAATTGCTGAATTTGATCAGGTGCCACAAGCATTAACATTGGTTTAATTTGTTCAGGTATTTGACCACTCACAAACAACTCAAGTAATTGAGCTTCAGCAATTAAATTATAAATTGCAGGAGCAGCCAACGTTGCAAGAATGATATAAGATGCTGTTACTGGTAATCCCATCCCAAGGATTAGCGATGCTAAAGCGACCAATACTAATGTGATCATTAAGCTGCCACCAGCCCACTCTGTAATCATTAATGAAAAAGTATTACCGACACCTGTCGTAGCAACTGCATTCACCACCAAACCAATGGTAACCAATAACATTGCTGTTGCAGCCATGTTTTTACTACCTAATACCATTGCTTGAATAACTTGAGGGAATTTCATTGGTTGGGAAGTTAGCCAAGTACTGGCAATAACAACCAAAATACTAAAGCCAGCAGCATATGTTGGGGTAAAACCATAGATTAACATAGCAACCAGGCTGGCAATAGGTAAAGTAAAATGCCAGCCAGACTTTAGCAACTTGCCAATCGGCTGCTGGCTTTTATCTCCCTCTATGGTTTCAGCTGTTTCCAAACCTTGTCGTTTGGCTTCTATTCGTACAAAAAAGGCGACAGATAAAAAATAGATTATTGCAGGTAATGTGGCAGCCCCCATTATTTCTAAATAAGACAGCTGGGTGTAGTTGGCCATAATGAAAGCACCGGCCCCCATAACAGGTGGCATTAGCTGCCCACCAGTAGAAGCTGCTGCCTCTACTCCTGCGGCAAAGCGTGCCGGAAAACCTGCCTGCTTCATCAAGGGAATTGTAATAACTCCTGTTGAAACCGTATTAGCCACTGATGAACCTGATACAGACCCCATTAACCCAGAGCCTAGTACAGCAACAAAGCCAGGCCCTCCAGTAAATCGGCCAGCCATTGAACGCGCTAACTTAATAATAAAATCACCAGCGCCAGACTGTACTAAAAAAGCGCCAAATAAAATAAACATAAAGACATAGCTCCAGGAGATTCTAGCAATAGGGCCAAACATACCTTCCGGGCTAAAATAACTGCGGTATAATAGGGTTTCCAAGCTTAAACCAGGAAAGTGAAATGGGCCAGAAATTAACTCCCCCCACCAAACTACGTAACTTAATGCAATTAAAGTTAATACAGGGATAAACCATCCCATGGTGCGTCGGGTTAATTCAAGCGCCGCTGCAATGGTTGCTAAGGACACCCACCAATCCCATTGGGATAACTCAACACCACGGGCATATAACTGATCTTCAAATAAAATTAAATAGGCAGCACTCATTACAACGATGCCAGCCAGAAAAATATCTACTATCCTCCAACCACTAACACTATTATCGACGTTTTTTACAATTGGCACAGTTAAAATACATAACAGGCCAAAACCTGCGAAATGAATGGCAGAAATCCAAAGTCCAGAAAGCGTGCTAAAAGTATTGAAATAAATGTGGGTAATTGAAAGCACTATAGCCAAACAATAAATAGCATAGTTGAGATACGATATCGAATCTTGTGTGGATACTCGGTATTGATCCAGGGGCTTATCAATGGCATTGTACATATATACACCTTAATTGGTACTACTGACCACTTATGCCCTTTTTGTAATCTACTATATCATTTGTAGTATTTCTGAGTATTTTATTTTTTTAACTAATTTAGGGCATTTACTAATAAATTAATAATAACTTCTCAATACTGGATACATTTTTAAAATGTATCCAGCTTACTATTTTTACTTTAAGTGATCAGGAATAGAAACCCCCTTCTCTTTAAAGTATTTTGCTGCTCCTGGATGTAATGGTATAGGCAGTCCATCAATAGCTTTATTTAAAGACATTACTGTGGTTGCTTTATGAATGCCATTTAAAAATGACAAATTTTCATAAACAGTTTTAGTTAACATATACACCGTTTGTTCTGGAACATCCTCTCTCACCGCCAAAAAGTTAGGTTGAGCAATTGTTTTTACTGGTTTAGATTGACCATGGTAAGTATTCGCGGGAATTTCATAACGGCTCCAAAGCTTATATTGGGCATTAATTTTCGCCAGCTGTTGATCAGAAACATCCAAAATACGCAAATCACTACCCAACTTTGCAAACGCTCTAGTAACAGCACTAACAGGCACACCCGCTGGTGTATTCATGCCATTAATTGAACCATTTTGTAAAGCATCAGCACTTGGTCCATACCCCATATAAGCTAAGGTAAAAGTGTTTGGATTAATGCCCAGCTGGCTCATAATATAGCGGCCAGAACCTTCAGTGCCTGAGTTTCGTTTGCCTATAGAAAACTTTTTCCCATTAAGTTGTTTCAAGTCTTCTAATGAGCCAGTTTGTGAAAGTTTTTTATCAACAATAAAATGCTCAACATTCTGCCATAACATCGTAATAGAGCGTAGTTTATCTTGTGGGCCTAATTTTTTAAGTTGTCCTTCACCTTTTTTTGCCCAAGCACCATATAAACCCTGCAAAATACCAAACTGCGCTTCATTATCATTCATTAGCTTTATATTTTCACCTGAACCTGCAGAGCTAATGGCAGATAAACTAATGTTATATTGCGGTTGTAATTTGACTTTAGTTAACGTTGCTAAAGCAACACCTACAGGATAAAAGGTTCCACCTGTTGAGGCAGTGGCTAAAATATAAGATTGACCTTTCTCCTCGGCAACAACTACACCTCCATGCAGTGCAAATAAGACAGCTACTGAAGTAACAGCTCTCTTTAAAAAACTCCGACGATCTGTGGACGCTTCTTTACAGAAGAAAACTCGCTTGTTAATTTTTATCATGTATCAACCTCTTTGTTATTACTTCCCAACTTCAAACTAAGGTACAGCTTTCGCTTTGCACAGTTGAAACTATGCTGTAGTTATATTAGGCATTTCTTACCAAATACCTATAACAAACATAGTAGGCAAAACTTACGCCAATCAAAGTCAGGCTATAACTAATTGAAAATTAAACAATTTTAAAGTCAGTCAAAAAGTATTGGCAAAATATTGCTGATAAACCCTCCTTGTATAAGCGGTTTTTTGCTTATGCTTAATTTCTATTGTTATACACAAATACTACTATTGTACTAACACAGGCCTTTATAAAAGTATAAGACAGCATAAGGTAGTTATAGGATTAATCAACTCATCAGCAAGTTTCTGCCTATCTATTAGCTTCTGGAGTGTTTAAAGAGGTGACGAGTAGTACTCTCAGTAGGCTTAAATGCATTTCGGTTGAATTTTATACACCATAGAGAGCGTTAGACCTGAAAGTCAGTTTCAATCAAAATACCAGGTCTTAATAGCAACTTTTAAATAGCTACAATTACTGAGGAAATTAGCATCAAGGTAATGTTTATTAATAGTTTTCAATATAAAAGCATTTAAATAAAGATCTGACTAATATCTAGACAAATATAGATGTAACAGATTGCAAGCTGCATTTACTTCTTTTGATAAAGCTCAGACCATGTAGAATCATTTAATTTTTCATCAAGATTTTTTTCAGGCGCGCATTGTTTACTGAAATAAGGGTGCTTTACATAATACTTTTCATAATAAATCAGTGCATTTCTTTTGGCAACATGGTCTGGCACCCCTAACAACTTGCCTGCTATGTAATCTCTTTGAATAGCTTGACAGTCGGTTTTTTGCTCATTAAGTTCTCCGCGCACATGCATAGACTCATGAGTAAACATATGCATGCTAAAGAGTTCTTTTTCTGTAGCGCTACCTGGGCTATCGAGATAATCCATTAAGTCATAGCACCAAGGATATTGAAAAACTATTTCTCCAGTCATTGGGTTTGCGTGTCCAGCTCTTCTAACAGAGTTATCGAAAATTGCATCCAAGGGACTATTACAATGTACATAGGCTGGACGAGGAAAAGAAAGGACAGATGCTTTTTCTGACAAGTACTGCTCAAATCGCCAGTGTTTAAATGGCATCCAAAATGAAGCTAATGCAAATAAGCATAATACACAGGTATAAATTAGAGAAAAATGATCGAAAGACTTAGGGCTTTTGAACTCTCGGTAAATTAGCCAGCAGAAAAATAGTCCGATAAGAGTTAATAGCATAATAGATTTAATTGTCAATAACAGGAATTCAATCCTAATTATATAAGGTTAGACCAGCTCTTTGAAATCCACCCTGTCGAATTAAAGCCTAAACCTCATACAAATACAGCTCCAGGACTTCCTTCTCTTCAATGCATAGGTATAATATTGATATCAGGACGTTATTGTCCTTGCGCTGACAGTAGCCCCACCCAGTATTGCATAGGATGTGGCTACCATATTTGCCCTTAGGTCCAACATTACGGCACCATTTGTTTACATTCGGTGAACGGCGGAAACGGTGATGAGGTCACGCAGGCCCTGGGGCATTCGCCCACTTGATCTAAGCTAGTGATAACAAAACATCACTGTATAGTATCAGTGACAGTTTAGTTTAAACAATACTTCTCAGTATTTTTTTGTATTCGTCTATTTATTCAAATAATCAAGACGATTTAATCCGTATTTTTGCATTTTTTGATTTAATGTTCGTCTTGGCAAATCGAGTTCAATCATTACCTGACTTATATTACCTTTATGTTGTATAAGTGCATTATGTATCAGTTGCCGTTCATATTGGTTAAGCTGCAGACTAAGTGATAGCAGCCCAGTTGATACTCTTTCGGGCTCTGTCACCAACTCTTTTTCACTGGGTGAATGAATTAAATCAACTACTGCTTTTTCCTTAGTTAATATAAAGCGAGTGGCAACATTTTTTAATTCTCGAATATTACCTGGCCATGCATAATGAGTAAGAACATCTGCATCACTTGGCGCTAATACTCTTACTGGCTGTTGATACTGCTCTGCAGCTAGTTGTGCAAAATAGGTAAATAACAGCGAAATGTCCACTGTTCGTTCTCTTAATGGCGGCAAAAATATTTCAGATACATTTAATCGATAATATAAATCCTGACGAAAATCCCCTGCATCTTTCAAGTTGATTTTCGTAGCGCTAATCACCCGAATATCCAAATTTATCAATCGGTTTGAGCCAAGCCGTTCTATTTCCCCTGACTGTAATGCTCGCAGCAATTTAACTTGTAGATGCAATGGCATGCTTTCAATTTCATCGAGAAAAACTACGCCTCCATCTGCATGCTCCAATTTACCTTTGCGTAGTTTTTGCGCACCGCTAAAAGCCCCTGCCTCATGCCCAAACAACTCACTTTCAAATAAAGCCTCTGGAATAGCGCCACAGTTTAAAGCAACAAATGGCTTATTAGCACGCTGACTATACTCATGTAAACATTGCGCCACTAGCTCTTTACCACAACCTGTTTCACCATAAATCAGTACTGGCGTATCAAGATTTGCAAGCGCTAGAATTTCATCATGAACCTGCTGTATAGCTTTACTTTCACCAATTAACTTGGCAGATATACCACTCTGCTCGGCTAATTGTTGACGCAATTGTTGGTTTTTTATTTTTAACTGGAGTTGTTCTTGAGCCCTTTGGATTCGCTCCTTTAAACGGTCAGGATCAAATGGCTTTTCAATAAAGTCATAAGCGCCTTTATGTAATGCCTCTACAGCCATACTGACATCTCCATGTCCTGTAATTAAAATGATGGGTAAGTCGGCATTAATTGTTTTAGCCTGTTCCAATAAAGCAAAACCATCCATGCCAGGCATTTTTACATCACTAATAACAATTCCAATAAACCCTTGCTGAAGTTCATTAATTGCTGCTTTGGCAGTATTACAGCAAATTACAGAAAAGCCACTTAACTCCAACCACTGTCTATTTGCCTTCAGTACTTGCTCTTCATCATCAACCAATAACACCTTGGGTGTAGTATTCATAACAATAGGCTCTTTTCGACTCATTAGAAGAGATTAACAAAATTTATGCTTGTGACAACCTACGATCCAAGATGAATGGTGACTTTCACCATAATAGTGTAGTGTTTGCCAGACTATTCGGGTGTCATGAAAAGCCTTCTGTTGTACAGGACGTTTAGCGAATGAATGTAAATCAAGCTCTAGCCAATGCACAAAAAGAGCTGGCTAACTTAGAAAAAGAAAAGATGGCTGAATTAGCTGTCACTGCTGTTGATGTGGCAGGTATGGTTGATCCTACCCCAGCTTCTGACTTGATTGGTGCTGGGATGAGTTTTGCTCGCGGAGATTTTCTAGGTGGCGCCTTATCATTAGTCTCCGTCATTCCCTATGTAGGTGATGCAGTTGCTAAACCAGCAAAAGCAGCCCGCACAGCACTTCGCGTTAAAAAAATTGCTGACAAAATAGCCAAAGCTAAAGCAAGGATTGCTCAGCTTAAAAAAATGGAAAAAGCTGCGAGAACCTCAAGCAAAGGGGCTGCTAAAGTTGGTGAGGCGGTAACCGACGCAACAAGTAAAGTCAAAAACCAATTCAAAAAACAAAAAAAAGGCAAATGTGAATCCTGCGATTTTAATGCGAAGCAATCTAAACAACAAAAAGCGGCGGCCGCCAAACAAAAACCGGAAGTAAAAACCAATAAAGCCTCGGGTGAAAACGGTAATGGCCAAAAAGTTCCCAGTAATGATAAAACCTGCACCAGTGGTTGTCCGATTAGTATGGTGGCAGGCGAAGAGCTGCTTGAGCAAACGGATTTTGTGTTAAGTGGGCCACTGAGTTTTGTTTGGAGCCGCACCTACCGTACCAGTAATAATAAAGCTGCCGAGTTAGGCACAGGTTGGACCACCCCGTTAGGTGAAAAGCTTCAACAAGCAGGTAGCCAACTGTTTTATTTCAATCAGGAAGGTCGCTCAATTCCCTTACCATTACCGCCAGCTAATGGCCAAAGTTATAACCAAACTGAAAAACTACGGGTTTTTGATTTAGGTAATGATTTAATTTCGATTAAACCCCAGCAAGGCCCAGAAAAAATCTTCCGACTTACCGGCGATGCTGCAAACAAACAGGGACAATTAATTGGACTGAGAGATGACTGTGATAACACCATTCATATCAGTCATGGTAATGCGGAACAGCGCACTAAATTGACCAGCAGCTGGGGGCAGGCCGTTTGGTTTTATCATGACCCACAAGGCCGGATTACGGCCATTACCCGAGGGCCAGATGCCGACACCCCACCAGATACCCAACCTGTCGTGCAATACCAATACGACAGTCATGGGGATTTAGTTGCGGTATTGGATGCCTTAGGCCATGGGGAAAAGTACGCTTATAACAATCATGTTATCACCCAACGTACCTTAAAAAGTGGCTTTAGCTTTTATTTCGAATGGGATCAATACACGCCACAAGGCAAGTGTTTACGCAACTGGGGGGACAATGGCATTTATGATTATCAATTTACCTGGTTCCCAGATGAAAACCGCAGCACTTCTACCGATAGTCGTGACGCCACCACTGAGTATCGCTATAACGACAATGGCCAGATTATCAGTGAAACAGATCCTCTAGGAGGGGTGACTGAACACCAATATGATGATGCCGGTAATGTCGTCAGCACAGTTGATCCGACAGGTAATACCACGCTTTATGAATATAGTCCTGATGGTTTATTGATAAAAGTCACCGACCCGGAAGGTAATAGCCACGCGATTGAATACGATGACGAAGGTCGGCCGACTACATTAACTGACCCATTAGGTAACCGTTGGAGCCGTCAATACGACGCGCGAGGGCTGTTAGTTAAAACCCTTGACCCAGATGCTAACCCAACCCAAATTGACTACAATCCCTTGGGCTTACCCGTACAAATTACCGATGCTATGGGGCATGTACGGCAACTACAGTGGAACGAACAAGCCCAGTTAATTAGCCAAACCGATGCAGAAGGTCAAATCACCCAATACCATTATGACGAACTAGGTCAGGTAGTTGCCAGCCAAGACAGTCAAGGGGCCCAAACTTATTATCAATATGATGCCTTAGGCCAGCCAATTGCGGCGCAACTACCCAATGGCAAACAGATTAAACTGGTTTATAACCCCGCAGGGCAGCTGACCGCTTTTACTGATGAAGTCGGTCGCACCACAAAGTATGAATATGAGGGGCTAGCTCAGGTTAAAAAACGCATTGACCCTGCTGGCCAAGTGTTTGAATACTTTTACGATACCGAACGTAATTTAACGGGCCTAAAAAACGAAAATGGCGAAACCTATCAATTAGTTTATGACCTCAATGAGAACCTGATTAAGGAGGTGGGTTTTGATGGCCGAGAACAACACTATGAGTACAACAAATCCGGTCAATTAATCAGACATATTGATGGGCCGAAAATCCCAACAACCGATGCAAATCCAAGGGAAGCAGCAAGCCCAACAAACCCCGAACAACCCAGTATTCCCATTACCGAATTTAAACGTAATAAACTGGGACTACTGCTTGAAAAGCACATCAGTGATGGTGAAGTCAGCACCTTTAAATACGATGCTGCTGGGCACTTAATTGAAGCCAATAACCCTCATCGCCAACTTAGCTTGGCATATAATGCTCTTGGCTTACTTACCCAAGAAAGTCAGGATAACCAAACCATCAGCCACCGTTATGACCCATTAGGCAACCGAATTAACACCACCCTGCCTGATGGTCAAAGTATTCATTACCGTTACAAGCCTGATGGTTTATTTACTGATGTAGCCTTAAACGACCAGTTAATCACGCAAGTAAGGCGTGATAACCAAGGGCGGGAAATCAACCGTATTCAAGGGGTAGTAGAAAGCCAGTTTGAATACGACATAATGGGAAGGCTTACCCGCCACCGAGTGGGTAGCCGAGAAACACGGCAGTTAATCATCCAGCGGGAATATGGCTATGATAGTGCAGGTAATTTAGCCTTAATCAAAGACTTGAAAAAAGGCGAAACCCAGTTTCAATATGATGCTCTAGATCGGCTAACCGTAGTTAATGGCATTATTAAAGAAAGTTTTGCCCATGACCCTGCAGGTACTATTTTAGCGCAAACAGATTACCTCAATGGTCAATCACAAGGTAACCGGCTGTTATTCCAAGGGGACCGCCATTTTGCTTACGACAGTCGCGGTAATTTAGCGGCCGAAAAACGCGGTAAGAACGGCAAACTGGTCACTCGCTACACTTACAATCACGCAAACCAACTCATTAAAGTTGAAAGCGCCAGCCAAACCTCTGAGTTTACATACGACGCACTCGGGCGAAGAGTCAGTAAAAAAGATAATTTTGGCGAAACCGCATTCCTCTGGAATGGGGATGTCCTGCTATCAGAAACCAGGCAAAATATCCATAAAACCTACCTATATGAACCAGAGTCTTTTCGACCACTTGCGTTAGTGCAGGATAACCAGGTTTATTTTTATCACCTGGACCACTTAGGCACTCCACAGGAAATCAGCGACGCCAGAGGCAACATCGTCTGGTCCGTTCAATACCGGGCTTATGGCAATGTTGTTAGAAAACAAGTGGAACATATCCAAAACAACCTGCGGTTCCAGGGACAGTACTTTGATGAAGAAACTGGCCTGCATTACAACCGGCACCGGTATTATGACCCAGGGTTAGGACGGTTTATTAATCAAGACCCGATTGGGTTATTAGGTGGTGATAATGTTTATCAATATGCACCTAATCCGGTAAGTTGGGTTGATCCGTTGGGATTGAGTAGTAAGCCAGAAGATTGTAATAGGTTTAAATATAGAGCTTTAACTAAGGATCAGGAACCCCAAGCATTAAGAAACCAACCTATTCAGCCAAAAGACTTAGATGCAAACTATTCTATTCAAGAGCACATTGACAATGGCTCATTAAAAACTCAATACAACTCTATGGGTAGTAAAAAAGCTGCTACTTTTTATGGAAGAGCAAATCCTAGAAGAGGAAAACATAAAAAGAGTGTGATCATAAAGGTTGATACACAAAAAATACCAAAAGAGAAAGTACATGATGTATCTAAAGGTATTGATCCTTCCACAGGGAAAGAATTAAATTTACCTGGAAAAGCCTATGCCCGAAAAGACAAAGAAGTATTAATTGAAGGTAGTATTCCTTCAAACGCTTATGAGGTTCTTGATGACTAGCAATATATCTAATATTTTAAAGTCTCTAAAAAAAGAAGTTGCTGAGAGTACAGTTTATTTGTCAGATGATGAGAATGAGCAGTTTTTTAGGAATAAAAATGCAAAATACAAAGTGCTGGACTTTATTCTTGAAAGGCATTCAATGTACCTTTCAAAAAAAGTCAATATTCATAATTTTGAAAGTGAATTTGATCAGGCAATAGAAATCTTACAGCTAAATACTGGATGTGCAGAAGATTTAGAGATATTAGAAATGATTCTAGATGAGTTATATGACAAAAAAATAATCAACGATAAAGAATATAATGATATAATTTCTGGAACAGCAGCAAGTAGATGGCTGTAACTGTCTTGTTGGCTTCAAGTCTACTACCTTTAGGTGATAAGTTGGTAACCTCCCCCTCATCCTAACCTTCTCCCACCAGGGGAGAAGGAATGTCCTCCGAAATATATATTGAAAGAGTATTACCCAAGTTTATTATTTTCCAAATATTTCTTAATTAGTGATGCATGAGACTAAAAAGGACTAAATTTTACCCACGGCATTTCTGCTTTTGAGGTCACATCAATAATCTGATAACCAGGGAATTCCTTTTCTATATTTTACAGTTTTTTCTCTTACTAGAGATATAAACTTTAGTTAACTTATTCATAAGAAGTCTTCATTTAATATCAAAGCAGGCTTAATATACAATAAATTTCACTTATAAAATACACCATAGTACTAACCCATACTTTTAAAAAATATAAATATAGGATAAAACACAATACCCTTTTTACTCTCCCATATATTTCTTCATTAATTCCTCAAGCTGGCCTTCCTTTATAATTTTATGTAACGTATTTTGAAACAGTTTAAACTGTTTCATATGCTCTGATTTTTTTGAAATACCAAAATAGAAAGGGACATCAGGCGTTGGTCGAAATAATGCCTTTTCAAATTTACCCTGAAATCCATTTTTATGGATTAAATAATCACCTTGTGATTCTGTATTCACAATGGCATCTATTCTACCAGCCTCTAACTTACGTAGATTTTGTATTACATCGGTGACGGGATTTTTTTTAATTTTAGCATCTTCATCAAACCTTTTAAAATACCTCACACCTCTTTTAACACCGACAGTTAATGGATAAATATCATCATACTTTTTAACTAAATGTCCCCTACCTTTAAGTAAATAGAATATTTTGGATGTTTTCTTATTAACGTAATACGGCTCTAAATATTGAATATAAACTTCCCTATCAGGTCTCTTTAACAGTCCAGTCATAATATCGACTAGGCCACTCTCCATTAAGGCAAGGCAACGCTTAAATGGACATTCAGTATATTTCACTTTTAAGTCTAAACGATGTGCCAACTCTTTAATAAGCTCACCATCAATCCCTTTTAATTCTCCTTTTTCAACAATCTTCCAAGGTGAAAACTCACTAGTAGCAACAACAAGTTCTTTACTCCATGCAGAGTAAGAAAGTGTAATAACAATAATCAAATTTAAAAAAACAAAAAATTTTTTCACAATCATAATATTTCCATCCTAAAATACGTCCATATATAGCAAGATATAATAGAACTTTTATATCAGCAACTCAACTGAGACTCCTTGTATACCCATCACAAGGCAAGCTCACTGTAAAACATGCCCCACCTTCAGAGTTATTAATTGCAACTAGTGATCCACCTAGGTCTCTGATAAAACTATAGGCAATTGACAAACCCAGTCCTAGCCCTACCCCAACTTCTTTAGTAGTAAAAAATGGATCGAAAATATGTTCGATAATATCACTATCTATACCAGGGCCATTATCCATTACTTGACATATAGCTTTCCCAGCTTGTTTATTTAATTTTATTTGAATATATGGGTTAGGTTTTTCTTTTACAGCACCTAAAGCGTTGCTAATTAAATTACTAACAACCTGCTCTAGTCGGGTTTTATCTCCCATTACAATTAGTTGCTGCATTTCTGGCATGATTTCTAGTTTAATTTTTTCTGATCCAGACTGTTGTTTAAAAATATTCATCACATTGTTCACTAATTCAACCAAATCAATTTTAGTTAAAGCAGAAGGCTGACTATAAGCAAACGTTTTTAGTTGTTTGGAAATATTGGTCATCCGTCCCGTCAATTGTTCTATTTGCAATAAATTATCTGCCAGTTCTATTGTTCGTTGATGTTTAAGCAATAAATGACAGCTTGATAAATACGTACGAATAGCGGTCAATGGTTGGTTGAATTCATGGGCTATAGCAGCTGACATTTCACCTAATGCTGCAAGCTTTTTCTTTTGCACCAGTTCTGCCTGAGCAACTTCCAATTTTTCAGTACGCTCTAATACTCGCTCTTCCAATTTTGCGTTTGCCTCCTGCAAAATTGCTTGCTGTCTGGCCAGATGTTCTTCCTGTGCTTTTTGCATAAACTGTTTTGCCAAACGTCGTTGTCTGATTAAAAACCCTATTAACAAAGCAAATAGCCCAAACAAACCCACCAAACCGGCAATTAGCCGACTATATTGTTTTGCCGAGGTAGTACTTGAAAGAAATACTAATGACCAGCTTAAATCCGGTAATTGCATTGACTGTAACAAGTAATCACCTGGACTGGTTGCTATTTTTACTCTTTTACCCTGTTTAGTTTCATTGACTATTGAAATAGCTAATGACTGTATTTGCTCATTACTAAATAATTGAGCCTCTTCAATTTCCTGCTTAACCTTGTTGCTTAAAGGCTTAAAACTGCGGTATTTCCAATTAGAGTTCGAGGCCAATACCACGATACCATACTGGTCTAACACCATTACCGATTCCTCTGCTTGACGCCATATGGCTTGTAATGGCTCTAAATCTACCTTTACTACAGCAACACCGATTAACTCAGCTTGCGACGACAGCACAGGAAAAGAGTAAAAATAACCTGGCTCACCAGTGGTTACTCCAATAGCAAAAAATTGGCCGGGTAAATTTTGTTGTGCAGCTTTAAAGTATGGCCTAAAACCATAATAGTTACCTATAAAACTCGACTCAGTCTTTGCATTACTAGCAGCAATTGTATAGCCGTCAGCATTTAGAATAAAAACTGCAGCAGCATTTGCAGCTTCTCCTATCCGATAGAGGTAACCATTGACCCATTGTTGCAAAGATTTACTCGTCGGGTATTTCAACAGCTGCTTAACTTGGCTCACCTGAGTAACCAAATAAGGTAAGTGCCTATATCTTGATAAAGCCCCATCAATACTGCTGTTATACAACACTAACCGGTTTTTCCCTACAGCTGCCAACTGTTGTAATTGTTGGTGAACAACCAGTTGATATACTATGACAACTAACAAGCCGCCAACCAATAGCGTAATAATGAGCCTAGCAGGTAAAATCCTAAAAATTGTACGGCGTAAGTCAGATTTGCTATAAACCACTCGAGGCGCCCTTGATTAATGCTCTTACTACCACAACAATGATACCCTAATGTTAACAGGTCCCATTTAGAGTTATTACCATGAGTGAGCCTTTTCCGCCACTACCTGACGAGTTTGTTAACCGCCTCGGCCAGATTATTCCTGAAACACAGTTAGCATCTGTACTGGCAAGTTTTCAACAAATAAAGCCCACTAGTTTTCGGCTGAATAGCCTTAAGGGCAACGCCGAAAACATAAAACAGCAACTAATGGCAGAGGGCTTTAGTCTACAACCTG
Organism: Spartinivicinus ruber; assembly: GCF_011009015.1. Lineage (NCBI taxonomy): Bacteria > Pseudomonadati > Pseudomonadota > Gammaproteobacteria > Oceanospirillales > Zooshikellaceae > Spartinivicinus > Spartinivicinus ruber. Next base: position 222,475 of record NZ_CP048878.1, on the reverse strand, counting down.
TTTCCTGGTTTGATCAGGCTTTTACCATTCCTGATGAACAGCGCCGTGCCTTAACTGAGTCTGATGCTTTTTACCAAGGAGAAATATATATCCAAAGTTTATCCAGCATGTTAGTGCCAATTGTGTTGGCCCCCCAGCCAGGTGAAACAGTTTTAGACTTAGCTGCAGCCCCTGGTGGTAAAACACTGCAAATGGCTTGCATGATGAGTAACCAAGGAGCGCTTTCTGCAGTTGAGCCTGTTAAAAACCGGTTCTTCAAGCTTAAAACTAACCTAGAACAACAGGGTGCTTCTCTAGTCAAAACTTACCTGACAGACGGTCGCACTGTCGGTGGAAAATGCCCTGAACGGTTTGACCGGGTATTACTTGATGCTCCTTGCTCTAGCGAATCTCGCTTTAGTCAACTTGATCCTAGATCATGGAATCACTGGAGTATTAAAAAGGTTAAGGAAGTGGCCAAAAAACAAAAAAAACTATTACTTTCAGCATTATATAGCTTGAAGCCTGAAGGGATTATGGTCTACAGCACTTGCTCTTTTTCACCAGAAGAGAACGAATTAATTGTCAATCATGCGCTTAAGAAATTTGGTCCAGCAATCAGAGTAGAACCGATTCAGCTACCTGTTAACAATATACAACATCAAATGGATAGTGATATCGTCCAACCTGGATTAATAGAATGGAATAAAAAATCCTTGCATCCAGATGTTATAAATAGCATTCGGATTCTTCCAAATGATATTATGGACGGTTTTTATCTCTGTAAAATTAAAAAACTAACCAGCTTTAAGTAAAACTGCATTGATTCTAGCCAATACTGTTTTAATTATTATATAACATCGGCCAATCCAAGGATTAAAGTGCTGACCAAAAGCTTGGCTTTTCCGGGGGATTTCCCCCGGCAGCCTAGCCGAATATTTCAGTTGATATCAAAGATTCTAACTATTCAAGCTACAGTTTTTGCAGAATTCTACGTGCTTTAGCCGTTAGATAAATCAGCTTAAACCGCTTATCATCAGGGTATTGTTTGACCTTGATTAACTTGTCACCTGGATTTCCAGCTCTACCCTCCTCCAAACGACGTATAGTCGTGGCGACATTTTTTTCATTTACACCCATAAATTGAGACAACTCAGAAACTGAACAGCCTTCATTTTCACCAATTGCCATCAGGGTTGCCAGCGTCCGCACAGTTAGGCGGGGATATTGATTTGATAAGTTCACAAGCTTTTTCGTATTCATGGTATTACTAGTCTTGGCCCTTTAATAGTTTTTTAGAGTAGTGGTCTATCCCTTGCCTGTACATCATGAGTAGTATCCGCTCAACTCAACTTTTAGCTAATACACCGAACTATGCGTAATTAAGGTATTAACCAATTTACGCTGTAATAACTTTGCCGGCTATTCATTAACCATTGGCTATAACAAGCTTTTATCCTTATTTTGCTCTTGCTATCCTATTCACTTGTCCTTACCAAATGTTGCCTTATCCTTTCATATCCTTAGATAGGTATATCCCTCTTACCTAAATTGCTTTTCTATATCCCAACGCAATCTATAGCCAAATGCCTGCCTCCCCACAATTCGTCCTTTATACAGGCACACTCATGATACGTTCCAGTTTTCTCACAAGATGCTTCCTCACGACATACTTTCTCCATGCCAATAAAACTGGCAAATAATATTATAGCCGATTCAATACATGTAGTATGTTTAAAATTGCAAATAAACTGTTAGCCTTTCGTAGAAAGCTAGAAAACATCACATTCTTAACGCATTTGCAGTATTGATTTTTTACAAACAGGCGCAGACTGTCTTCTTAATAAACAGTAGATAGGTTGATACTGGCTTATAGGTTACCATTATTTATTTTTATATCGATCAATACCGTCTTTCAAATAATGTTGAAATGCTATTAACCATTATCAGCTTATCTATCAATTAGCTATAACATGTATTATTTTATTATTTACCGAGCCATCTTTATGCTTTTACATAACTAACCCAAAATTACTTTTTCCTTTAGGATTGACCATATGCAATAGAGCTAAGAATACAAGCAAAATAAATACGACTTATAATTCTTAATAAGCAGTATTGGTACTTGCTCAAGTTTTAATAGCCCGCTTTTCTTTAATCCCATATAGTAATCTCAACTCATAAGTACCACTACTAACCAATAACAGCAAAGTCGCAACCAGTAATACCTACTCACAGCTTACTAGCCTAAAACAATCTTCATAGATAATGGGGGTTTATAATGGAAGCAAACATCTGTACAAACATACAGTAAAAAATCTTGTGTAATAATTTAGGGCTCGCTATCTCATAAAGTTGAGACCAAAACATAAACGTAAACGTAGTTTTTGATCTGTATTGCTTATTAGTATTATATAACATGTTCGACCTTGGTTAGGGCTAGCCTACCTATACAGGTGATCAAATCCTGCTGGAGCCGCCGCGCCGTTTTACTTTTATTGTTTTTCTGTCAGTTGGCATCTAATTATTTGATGCTGATTGTAAATAATTATTTTTAAGTTAACAACTGTTGTATTTGAAATTTTAAGACTTCAAATACTGTGTGCAGCAAATAAAGTTTTTAAATAACCAATCAACTCATGAGCATTTGCCATAGTTATATTGGTTAATTTGTACAAGCTTTCAACTTAAAAGACTATGACATGGTAACCAAACTAGGTGCTGTATAACTTTAATTCGAGATACGACTATATATTCACTCCAGCTCATAGTAACTATATACAAAGCAGATACACGACTATAGTAGTATCTTAAGTATGGTACCAGACAATCTACATTAAAACTAAAGTATAAACTTGTCCAATAACCACTAAAACGGAAAGAAGACGAATGACGACTTTTATTTTCTAATGCTTTTGCGATAAAAAGAGTCCAACACTGTAGTTGCTCTCAAAGTCTAGGCCTTAAAGATCCTGTTCTCTATCCACTTATTTCAAGAATAACTAAACTTTTTTTGACTAATTAGTCACAAAGTCGTATAGGCGTATGGGAAAAAATAATATAAAACAATTACATAACAATAAAAAAGCACCTGCCAACAAACCCTAAATGTTATTCGCGAAGGGTGTATATAGGTGCTTTAACTAACGGAGTGACCCAATGTACCAACCTACTCGTGATCTATTTGCTGCCAGCATTCTATCCAGTTCCATGGTTTTATCGTTCGGCGTGCAATCTTCAACCAGCTTAGAGCCAACTATTACAAACGAGGCTTTTGGCCACCCTGGTAACCCTCACCAATGGACTTCGGCCCGAAAAGCTGGGGTAGGTACTGCTGTTAATGATCAATCTAAAGTTTGGTTTAGCCTTGTTGATGGTATCGTTTCTGAAGTCTATTGGCCTCAAATCGATATGGCCCAAATCACTGACTTACAATTGCTAGTTTCAGATAGCAAAAACTTCTTGCTTGAAGAAAAACAGCTACAACATCAAATTGACTATATCGACGATAAGTCTTTGGCTTACCAGTTAACTAATAAAGATTCACAAAACCGCTTCAGTATTACTAAAAAGATTATCACTGACCCTATCCGGGATGTTCTTATCCAAAACATAAAAATTACAGTAAATCAGCCCAATCTGAAATTCTATATATTACTAAATCCAGCAATCAGCAATACAGGTCTATATGATTATGCAGAAGCTACACAACAAGCCTTGTATGCTTGGGATGATAGAATTAAACACGCAGGCCAACAAGCACAAGCCGCTCAAGTAGTTGCTCTAGTCAGCGATATTCCCTACCGAAAAACGTCCAGTGGTTTTGTTGGTAAATCCGATGGCTGGCAAGACTTAGCTGATAATTTCCAAATGGACTGGCAATATCATACGGCCAATAACGGCAATGTAGCCTTAGTCGCTGAACTGGATTTACCAAGCAAACCAGGTAGCTACGAGTTTAATTTAGCATTAGGGTTTGGCCAATCTAAAAATGCAGCCAAATTGTTAGCCAAGCAATCATTAGCAAGTGGTTTTCAATCTCTATCTCAGCAGTATATTAATGGCTGGAATAATTACTGTGACAGTTTAGAAGACCTTAGTAGTATGAGTTTCGACAACGGCAAGCTTTATTATACTTCAGCCATGGTGCTTAAAGCTCACGAGGATAAAACCTATAAGGGAGGCATGATTGCTTCATTAAGTATTCCTTGGGGAACCTCTCAGTATGACTTTCAGTCAGGTGATGATCGTGGAGTTATACCTGGTTCCCCTGCTGATGGATATAAAGATGGCCCTGTTGGCTATCATGTAGTTTGGCCACGAGATTTATACCAGGTTGCGACTTCTATGATTGCCGCAGGTGATATTGAAACAGCAAAACGAGCCCTTAAGTACCTGACAGAAGTACAATTTAAAACACAAGATGGTAATTGGCAGTTTTGTGAAAATAGCGTTCCCAAGCATGGCTCATTTCCACAAAACTTTTGGCTATCTGGTAAGCCACACTGGTCGGGTATGCAGTTAGATGAAACAGCCATGCCAATTATTTTAGCTTGGCGTTTATGGCAATTAGGTGAGCTTTCTCCACAACAGTATTATCAATCATTTGTTAAACCTGCTGCCTCTTTTATAAGTCGTGTAGGACCCTGGACCCAACAAGAGCGTTGGGAAGAAAATAGTGGGATTTCTCCCTCAACCACCGCTGCAGCCATTACTGCATTAATAGCAGCAGCTGATTTTGCTGATGCAATAGGTGATAGCAACACCGCCAACCAATATCGACAACAGGCGGACAAATGGGTAATGGGAATGGACTATTGGTTCTTCACCCGATCAGGAATGTATGGTAATGGCAGCTACTATGAGCGAATTGATAGTAGTCAGCAATGTGCCAAAACCGCTAACCCTAATGATCAACAATTGCTTTATATTGCAAACGGTGGAGGCCAACATCAAGAACGAGCCATTTTAGATGGTGGCTTTTTAGAACTTGTTCGCTTTGGCATTAAGTCCCCACACTCTTCTCAAGTTTTAGATACCCTCATAGAATACGACAAGTTATTACAGGTAAGGACACCAAGAGGGCTTGGTTATTACCGATACTCCCATGATGGCTATGGGGAAACTTTAGCAGGCAAAGATTATACAGGAGAAGGTAAAGGAAGATTATGGCCATTACTCACTGGAGAACGAGGCCACTATGAATTAGCTAAAGGTAACAATGTTGATACATACATAAGATCAATGGAAAACTTTGCTAATGAAGGCAGAATGTTACCTGAACAGGTATGGGATCAATACACTGGCCCCTATAAAATGGGAAAAGGCACAGGTGGTGCAACGCCTTTAGCCTGGAGCCACGCTGAGTACATTAAATTATTAGCTTCAAAACAGGCCAACCAACCATTAGATACTATCAGTAGTGTCGTAGATCGTTACCAAGGGTGTATAACCACTATTAATGTTAATGCTGATGTAGGTTTTAACCATCAAATTACTATTCGTGGTAATCATGGACCTCTCAATTGGGATAACGGAATAGCCGCACATTGGCTACCTGGAAATACTTGGCAAGTTACATTATTTGGTATCAACGAACAGTTTAAGTTTAAAGCTTTAAAGGACGACACACATTGGCAATCAGGAGATAATAATATTGGTAAACCCTGTGAGGTAAATACAATTAATCCAAGCTTTTAAATTAATCTAGTTTGTAACAAAAAACAGCTTGGTCATGCTACAAACCAAGCTCTTTATCTCAAACAGACACCAGGACAAATAATTTTATTACATATAATTACTCATACTCTTTTTCAACAAATATTACAGCTACTCCCAATACTAAAAACACACCAATGAGTATTTGCAGCAATAATGGTAGATTCATAGATCCTCCATTGCTTTGTTTTACTACTGCCCTCAGTTGAGTATCTGTAATTTAATTATAGGGGAGGCATTAAACTGTACTATATTAATTCGCTCTATAGCCTTATCAAATAAGTTTTATAAATTTAATTGAGAGATTTTTAATAATAAACTTTGCAGTTTTTCTGAATCAGTATCCATTACTGCTAATTCTGCCTTAGTCAATATTTCATTTAATGGTGTATTAAAATATTTACACATATCTTTTAAATCCTCCAAATAAGATAGCAAAATATCAGTTTTATAAATAGACACACTCTCTAACTCCAGTAGTGAATTCCTTATTTTTCTCTTTATTTTATCTGACATTGGATTATTATTTTCTGTCTGTTCGCTTACATCTTTTTTTAAATCAAAGTCATCAACATGTTTTAAATATTTATGTAGTACTTCTGAAAGTTGTTCAATACTGATCGGTTTAGTAAGATATTCATCAATACCAGCATCTATTACCTGTTGCTGTTGTTCACGAAATGCCTCCGCAGATAATGCAACTATAGGCACCATTGTTTCTTTTAGTATTTTCCTAATAGAACGAGTAGCATCTAACCCACTCATTTCAGGCATATGCATATCCATTATTATTAGGTTATAGTGAGTAGATTTAAGCTGACTCTTCATCACTTTATCAATAGCAGCTTGGCCATTGTTCACACACTCTATTGTCAAGCCAAATTCCTTGAACATTGCTTTCATTACTTCTTGATTTAATAATGTATCTTCAACAACTAATATTTTGTTTTCTTTCACAAATTTTAAATTATAACTTTTGCGGGTTGACGATAGTGAATGCTTTCCATCAGCTTTCAAATAAGGTATTTTAACCTCAAAGGTGGATCCAGATCCCAATTCACTTTCTACAGAAATAGTACCACCCAACAACTTTACTAATTTACTGGTAATTGCTAGCCCTAATCCAGTTCCACCATAGTTTCTGGTAATCGAGTTATCAGCTTGCTGGAAAGATTGAAAAATTTCCTTTTGTTTATCTTTAGGGATTCCAATTCCTTCATCTACTACTTTAAAAATTATTTGGCTATTAGAAGAACTTTCCTTTTCAATAAGGACCATTATTTTTATGCTTTTATAACTTGGTGTAAACTTAATGGCATTACTGATTATATTAGTTAGTATTTGGTTTAACTTTGTCCTATCTAACCTCACAAACTCTGGCAATGACTTACCAAAGCTATAGCTATAGTTAAGCTCTTTACTATGCGCTGCGATTTTATTTATATGAAATATACCTTGAACCAACAACTTCAAGTTAACAGATTCATAATTAACTTCCATACGACCAACTTCAATTTTAGATAAATCTAAAATATTATTTATTAGCTCTATTAAGTGTTCACCACTGGACTTAATATGTGATATGAACTTATTTAATTCTTTATTCTCTTGATACTTTTCAAACCGTAAGGCCAATATCTGACTAAAGCCTATAATTGCATTAAGTGGGGTTCTTATTTCATGGCTCATATTAGCTAAGAATTGGGACTTAGTTTGACTAGCCTTCTCTGCTTTTAATTTCTCATGAACTAGTTTACCTTCTATTAGCTTTCTATTTTCAAACTCCTGCCTCAGTTTATTAACCATACTAGAAAAGCTTATTTCAAGTTCTTTCAACTCATTATTACTTGTTACTACAGAAATTAGTTTAAAATCATTCAAATTATCAAAGTTAATATTTTTAATACTAGCAGTGAACTTCTTTAATGGTTTACCTAACAATCTATCAGCAAAAAAAACTATTATAAAAAACAATGCAATCGTTTTAACTAAACCATTTATAATCAATAAAATAAAACCATATTTAACTTGATCAAGTATTATTCTATTACTTGAGTACAGTGTAAGATAACCCAGTAATTGTTCTTGCTCATCAATCAAAGGAAGTTGATAACTATATAATCTATCTAAAATAGTTTTACCTGAGTCAATATCAGCCTCTATCCCATCAACATTAACTGTTAATTTAATATCTCTTGAAATATCAGTATTTCCAACAATACCAATAAGTTGATTTTCGGTATTTTTAACTTCTATCCCAACTACTATTGGAATTTGTATTATACCAAACAGAGTTGAATATATTTGTTCATTGTTTAAGTGCCATAGAGCCTGAGTAAGTACAGGAGAAAAAATGTTTGTGTATTTAACTAAATCATTCTTAACATTTTCTTTAACTTCTTGATATTGGGTCACCAACTGAAAAAGTGTTGTAACTACTGCCACTATTACATATACACCAAATACAGACCTAATAAGAGAGTAACCAACTGTATTTTCACCATTTCTAGTTAGTAACCTCAACATTTAATTACCTACAATATTTAGTAATCATGCTAGAATGTATTGCTATCAGCTATTCATAGTGACTAATTTAGCTACAAACTAGTTTTTTGCAAATCCATATTTTTTTATTATTTCATTCCACTTATAATTATTACTAAAAGCAATTCTAGTTAAGAATTCTTCTATATCTTTTCTATTTTTTGGAATTAAAAACATACGATGGAATGTCGTATGTTTTTTAGGAGCAAGATAAACTTGATCATGTAATGATAACTCTTTAACTAAGTAATTAATTGTTGAGGTCGGTAATAATGTAAAGTCAACTCTACCTCTAAGTAATATCTTTAAGTTATTACGTTCATGATCACCATCAATTCTTTTCCTAATTATCACTATACCTAAGCCATTAACTGCTGTATATTTGAACAGCATGGAAACTTAATTGAGAAGGTATAAATAATGGCTATCAACAAAGTTCAATTTCAAAAAGGCCTGAGTTTAAACGAGTTTCTCAAACAATATGGTACAGAAGAACAATGCTTTAATACCTTATACAAATTGCGATGGCCAGAAGGTTTTCAGTGCCCCAATTGTGGATACGACAAATGCTGTCAACTCACTACTAGAAAGCTTCAGCAGTGCTATAAATGTCACCAGCAAACATCTGTAACTGCAGGTACTATCTTTGAATCAACCAAATTACCATTAAAGACTTGGTTCCAAGGGATGTATTTGATCTCCCAAGACAAAAAAGGTATATCAGCCATAGAATTACATCGCCATTTAGGTATTTCCTATCAAGCTGCCTGGAGAATGAAACATAAGCTCATGAAAGTGATGCAAGAAAGAGAAGGCACCAAGCAATTGTCGGGTTTTATTGAAATTGATGATGCCTATCTTGGTGGTGAGCGTACAGGTTGCAAAAGAGGTAGGGGAGCAGATGGGAAAATACCTTTTGTAGCAGCCGTAGAAACAACAAAACAAGGTCAACCGACACGAATTAAACTGAGCATTTTAAAAGGGTTTAATAAAGAAGAGATAACGGCTTGGAGTAGGCAGAATTTGGCCAAGGGCAGTACCGTAATCTCCGATGGACTGGCCTGTTTTAATGGTGTCATAGAAGCAGGTTGTCTTCATGATAAAATTGTATGCGGTGGTGGTCGTGCATCAGTAGAGGAACCTGAATTTTATTGGGTTAACACCATCCTTGGAAACTTAAAAAGTGCTTTACGTAGTACTTATCATGCTATTCGCGCTAAATATGCACAACGTTATCTTGCTGAATTTCAGTATCGATTTAATCGAAGATTTAGCTTAGTAGAATTTATTCCTAGGCTAGCATTTGTAGCACTGAGAACACCTCCACTACCAGGTAAGCTACTAAATATAGCTTAGGTATGATGATAATTAGGATTCTTTTTATTTCTCCTTTTCTAACAAGTTCATCTATTCCTAAATATTTATGCCCTGCCATAGCGCCAAATGTTAACCCCTTTAGCGATTGAGGGCCTTTATATTCGATAGAATCTTCTACACGAGAAATAACTGTACTAGCATCTTCTAGTATAGATAACCAACGGTATTTAGTTTTATAGTGATCATTAAACCATTCTGGATTAGCCCAAACTACTGTCCACGATCCATCATTAACAATTTTTTTATCCAATCGCTTTCTTGGAAGTACTTTTAATGTGAAGAGATATTTACCTTTGGACTCGATATTGAGTAAATTTACCAAATCATAGGTTAACCCATCATCTATACCATTAATAAACGGTGGATGATTATGATATGTATAAAGAGAGACAACTTCTGGTTTAGCTAAAATATGTGGAGATAGAATGATAAAAAATATCAAAATTAATTTATTTTTCACCAATCTCTCCTTACAGTATTCTTATAAAAAATATTTTTTACTATCCCAATAAAGAATAAAGTATCGAGTAAATTTTATCCTTATTGACTGGTTTAGTTAAATAGTCAGTACAACCCGCATCAATGCATTTTTTATCATCACCATCTAGTGCATAAGCAGTCATTGCTACTATAGGAGTTTCTTTTATATTTTTATTACTTTCCCATAATCTGATTCTACGGACAGCTTCATAGCCGTTTAATAAAGGCATTTGCATATCCATAAAAACAATATCCCATTTATTTATTTTAAATTTTAATAATGCTTCTTCACCATTAGTTGCCACTTCTACATTATTAAATTTTTTACTTAAAAGTGTTTTTGCAATTAATCTACTTGCTGGGTCATCTTCAACTAAAAGAACATGATTCCATTTTTGATCTTGTTTAAAATTTTCATTTACATCAGAAAGAACAGATTCCAATACTAAATTAGAACTATCAACAACAAGATTTCTTTGATCGTTAGTTTCTTTATTGCTTACAACCTCGCAAGAAATAGTAAAATAAAAGTTGCTTCCTTTATTTATTTCACTCTCAACCCATATTTCACCTGATAACATTTCGACAAGTTTTTTGGTAATTGCCAATCCCAGCCCAGAACCTTGATAATTTCTTGTTGTTGAGTCTTCTACTTGTGTAAATACTTCAAATATATTATCTTGCTTATCTTTCTCAATGCCTATACCAGTATCACTGACAGCAAAAACCAACAATATCTTATTATTTTCAAACTTTTCTTTTTTTACATCAAGGCTAACCTTGCCATCTTTAGTAAATTTAATTGCATTTCCTAGAAGATTGGCAATAACCTGATTAATCTTATTTGGATCACTTTTAACAACAGCAGGAACCTCTGGACCAATTGAGTAACTTAATAAAATACCCTTATCCTTTGCCTGTGAAGCAAATAGTTTAAAACTAGAATCAACAAGCTGGTGTAAGTTAAATTCAGTACTTTTTACTTCAAGTTTACTTGCTTCTATTTTTGATAAATCCAAAACATTATTAATTAAATTAAGAAGCCTCTCACCACCACTTTTTAGGATATCAATTAAATCCTTTTGTTCTCGATCAACACCAGTTTCTTCGAGTAGCTGAACTGTACCTAAAATTGCATTCATTGGAGTTCTCAGCTCATGGCTCATATTTGCCAGAAACTCCGATTTTGCCATATTTGCACTATCTGCTTGAACTTTTGCGTTTATAAGATCTTTTTCGTAAGATCTTCTTGTTTTTATTTCACTCATTAACTGTTGATTAATAATTTCCAAATCTCGTGTTCGCTCTAGCACACTATATTCAAGAGAATCTCTTGCTTGCTTCGCAGCTAGAGCACTACTTAGCCTAGCTTCTAATATGAGATTATTAATAGGTTTGTTTATATAATTTACAACACCTAATTTATAACATTTAGCGATTATCTCATCATTGTCTTCAGCAGTTAGCACAATGGTTGCTATCTTGCTAAATTCCTCTATTGCATTTAATTTTTGTAACAGCTCTATACCATTTATTCCTGGCATATTTAAGTCTAATAAAATTAAATCAAATTTTTCTTCCTTAAGCCTGGGTAACAAGTTATTAGGGTTAATAATAAAGCCACAATTATAGCCAAATTCTTTAATTAAATGCTTAAGTTGTTGGCAAGCTTTTATGTCATCATCAACAACAAGGATATTAGGTGCTGTTATATCAAATATCATATCATATGCTACTTGCTCTTTATCACCTTTTATATATTCCTTAGTCACTTTATCTTTGATGATCATAGCCACTTACCCAATCTATTCAATTTCTTTTATTACATAAGATTTCCATGGGCAAGCCTGCTACTGTATGACTTGCAATAACAATTTTAAATAATGACTGAAATATCTCAATTAACATATTCCAGAGAAAATCTTTATAAAAGTTTATATTATCATTGGCTATATAAGCCTAAAAATTTTATTATCACGGTATATTTTAAATATATTTTTCATAAATATTCAACTATAGTACATTACTTTATGTGTATTAAAAAGTGTAGCAAGCGGATTATTAATTGACTGTGTTTTTTATATTCGCTATCAAATAGCCATAAAAACTCACAAGTTAATAATTAGGTTTATATAAAATTCAAGCTAGTCTTTTATAAATATTTTTGTAAAGAAACTCATGTCAGACTATCTCTAGTGTCAACTCCCATTTCGTGCCTTATCCAGTTAGCAAATTGTTGTATCCGTTTGTATTTTGGTGAACTATCATCGTATAGTAACCAAACACCTGCATACTCCACTGTATCACTAAACAACTGAACAAGCTCGTTTTGTTTGATTAATTGTTCAGCTATTAAGTTACTCATTAACGCAATGCTTTTACCAGCTAACACTGTATTTATTGCCAGCCCCACACCATTGACTTGCATTATTTGTAACTTTTTATCCTCAATAGTCAAACCTACTTTATCAAACCAGCTTTTCCACCCTTCTGAAAATAAAGGTATATTTTCAATTAACAAATAATTAAGTAAATCTTCTGGTTTATTAATGTTTTTGGCTATACTTGATGACGCAACCACAATGCCTTCGCTGGCTGCTAGAAGTTCATTAACCACTCCAGGATAATCTCCTTTGCCATAACGGATCGCTATGTCAGCTTCATCACGCTTTAAATCCAAAATATCTACAGTGGGAATCAGGTGAATTCGTATTTCTGGATGGCTTTCAGTAAATTTCCATAACTTAGGCATCAACCAATGGGAAGCAAAAGCAGGGCTTAAGGTCACCTTAAGTTCACCTACCAGCTCTTCTTGCTTAATTCGGTTAATACCTTCACGGATCAAGTCTAACGCTTGATTAGCATATTGAAATAAACCTTCTCCCGCCTCTGTTAGCTGCATAGTACGGCCAACCCGGATAAACAATCTCACCCCCAACGCCTGTTCAAGGTTACGAATCTGCTGGCTTACGGCCGACTGGGTGATTGCCAGCACATCTGCCGCCTTTGAATAACTTGATAGTTGTGCAGCCGTTACAAAGACGCGCATGGCTCCAAGATGTTGCAGGGGGTCAGCCACTTTCAGTTCTCCACAAGCTATTAGTTTAGCTAATAGTTTCTCAGAATTTATCGTTCGTAGTTAATGGGCAAAGCCTTTAAATTGCTGTTACTTAGATTCTAATTGATGAGTAAAAAGAGCAGTAGTGATGGAATATCTATTAATTATACTGATAGTTTGTGGTTTGTCGGTATGTTGGTGGTATCACCATAAATCGAAGGCAAACCAAATACCGCCCATGCCTTCCAAACCAAATCCACAGCTTAGTTATGACATGGGCTTAAGTGATGTCCGACCAATCATCAAAAAACCTGAGAATAAAAAATGAAAGTGCAGAAAAAAATTACCCCAGCTACTTTGGGGGGGAGATTAACGTAGCCGGGGCAGATTATTATCTCCGTTAACTTGGGGGCTTAACGGAGTAAATGCCAACACTAAAACACATAAGGAGTAGTTAGAGTAACCATCGCGGCCACTCGTAATATATGACAACCCCCTATTCAGGAAAGTTCCAGTAGCTGAAAATTTTTTTCAATAAATCTAGAAAAACCACGTTAGTGGGCTTGGTCCCAGTTATCACCTATCCCCGCATCCACAATCAACGGCACTGATAAATCTGCAGCTGCTACCATCCGTAGCTTCAGGCCAGTTACCACTTTATCAACCTGTGACTCAGCTACTTCTAGTACTAATTCATCATGTACTTGCATAATCATTTGTGCATCCAGTTGGCTCTCAGTTAACCACTGATCAACACTGATCATTGCCTGCTTGATAATATCAGCCGCCGTACCCTGCATAGGAGCATTGATTGCCGTGCGTTCTGCCGCCTTTTTCCGCATTTGATTGCGAGAACGAATCTCCGGCAAGTGCAAGCGCCGACCAAACAGCGTTTCTACATATCCCTTGTCAGCTGCTGACTGGCGGATATTATCCATATAGCTCAACACTCCAGGGTAACGCTCAAAATATAAGTCGATGTATTCCTGGGCTGATTTTCTGGATACGCCAATTTGTTTCGCTAAACCAAAGGCTGACATACCATAAATGAGGCCAAAGTTGATAGCTTTTGCATGACGACGCTGGTTATCGGTTACTTCGTCAATGCTTACTCCAAAGACTTCTGCTGCAGTTGCTCGGTGAACATCCTGCCCTTCGGAAAAGGCATTCAGCAAGCCCTCGTCATTGGAAAGGTGTGCCATAATCCGCAGCTCAATTTGAGAATAATCAGCAGCAATCAGCTTATAGCCAGGGGAAGCAATAAATGCCTGGCGAATACGTCTGCCTTCTTTAGTTCTGATCGGGATATTTTGTAGGTTTGGATCTGACGATGACAGTCGCCCCGTAGCAGTCACCGCTTGATGATAAGAGGTATGCACCCGCTCCGTTTCTGGGTTGATCATTTCAGGTAATTTATCGGTATAAGTAGACTTAAGTTTACTTAAACTGCGGTATTCCAAAATCAACTTAGGAAGGGGATAGTCCAGTGCTAATTCTTGTAAGACAGGTTCGGCAGTAGAAGGTTGGCCTTTTGGGGTTTTCTTAACCACTGGCAAATCCAGTTTATTAAATAGAATTTCCCCAAGCTGCTTAGCTGAACCCAAGTTAAATTCTTCACCTGCCAGGTTGAAAGCCTCTTGTTCCAGCTCATCAATGCGCTTGGCCAGCTCACCACTTTGTTTTTTTAACAAACTTGGGTTAATCAGTGCCCCATTACGCTCTATTTTAGAAAGCACACTGATTAGTGGCAGCTCAATTTCCTTAAACACTTTCATCAAAGATGGATGATCAGCCAGTTTAGGCTCTAAGGCCTGATGGAGCTTTAAGGTAATATCGGCATCTTCTGCCGCATATTCTGCTGCCTGCTCAATGGCTACCTTGTCAAAAGTAACTTGCTTCGCCCCTTTACCAGCAATGTCTTCATAATGAATCGTTTTATGGCCGAGGTATTTTAGTGCAAGGCTATCCATATCATGACGGGTTGCAGTAGAATCCAATACATAAGACTCCAGCATGGTATCAAAAGCGATGCCTTTTAACTCGATATCATAACGAGCCAACACACTTTGATCATACTTCAGGTTTTGTCCAACTTTTTTCTGTTTTGGGCTTTCTAGCAGTGCCTTTAATTGAGCCAACACGTTATCCCGATCAAGTTGCTCAGGTACATCCTCATAACTGTGGGCCAATGGGACATAAGCCGCTTTACCTGGTTCCACCGCAAAAGACACCCCCACAATTTCAGCTTTCATATAGTCCAAGCTGGTAGTTTCAGTATCAAAAGCAAATAGCTTTGCTTGCTTTAACTGAGCGAGCCAGTCATCAAGCTGCTGCTGAGTAAAAATAGTGTCGTAGTCAACATCTGCCGTCTGTTCTGAGCTATCACTCGCTACATCATCAGACAATAGCTCTTCAGTCCAGCCTTTAAACTCTAGTTTTTTAAACCACTCAAGCAACGCCGCTTTATCAGGCTCAACTGGCTTTATATCAGCTGGCCCCATTTCCAACTCTACATCGGTTTTAATAGTGGCTAGCTCTTTTGAAAGCAGTGCTTGATCTTTATTCTCTTCAAGCTTTTTCGGCATGGTTTTCGCGCCACGAAAACCAAGGGCAGGCACTTCATCCAAACGCTGATAAATAGACTCTATACTTCCTAAGCCTTGGATTAAGGCTAATGCAGTTTTTTCACCCACTCCAGGTACACCTGGAATGTTGTCTACTTTGTCGCCCATTAAAGCTAAAAAGTCGATGATCAACTCTGGGGGGATACCAAATTTCGCCTTCACTCCTTCCGCATTCATAAAAGCGTCATCATCTTTCATTGTGTTAACCAGCGTAATATGCTGATTAACTAACTGGGCCATATCTTTATCACCAGTGGAAATAATTGTATCAATCCCGGCTTCTGTCGCCTGTTTGGCTAAAGTACCAATGACATCATCAGCTTCAACCCCATCAATAACAAAAAGTGGCAGCCCCATGGCTTTAATAATGGCGTGAATAGGCTCAATCTGTTCCCTTAATTCATCTGGCATTGGCGGGCGATGAGCTTTGTATTCGCTATAAATCGTGTTACGAAAAGTAGGGCCTTTGGCATCAAAAATAACCCCTATTGGACTGTCGGGAAAATCTTTGATTAAGCGCCGCATCATACTAATGACACCACGAGTAGCACCTGTTGGCTGACCATCCGAGGCACTTAAGGTAGGCATTGCATGATAGGCTCTAAACAGGTAAGAAGAACCATCCACAAGAATTAATGGGGGCTGCTTTTGTTGTTTCGTCATAGGCCAGTACATTTACAATTAAAATATAAGAAGGCATTGCGGACCTGTTAACCTTTACTTGATAAGCAAAAGTCAACAGGCCCTCATTGTATCAGTTATAAAGTGAGCCTGACCCATCAATTATCAATAACTAACAAAAAAATGACCGATACAGCTGTGCTAGGAATAAAATTTAAGGTACCGTTTAGCCGCGATTATTGTCAGAATTAATATATAGCCTTCATGAAAGGTAACTTGTTCTGTGACAATACCATTACAATAGCGGGCAACATAAAATTCAGGATTGGAGAGTAAAGTCTGTTGAAAGCTCTACAAGTTCACTACTTCAGGAAGCGTCAACAGCTCTATGGCTTAATTGAACCAACCAGGTGACTACTATGAAACAGCTCATTTGTTCAGCAGCTCTAATCTCAGCATTATTCTGTGGCTGGCAGACAGCCTTGGCGGAAGATCCCATTCGTCCTGATACTGAGGTGGTCATTAAAGAAGGTAAAGACCGCACTATTCAGGAATACCGACATAATGGCTTTGTCTATGCCATTAAGGTTATTCCAAAAGAAGGCAAACCTTACTTTTTGGTAGCTGCGGATAGTGAAGGTAACTTTATTCGCACTGATAAACACCACCAAATGTTGATCCCATCCTGGAAAATTCTTGAGTGGTAATTTTTGAGTCGTATTTATGTCGGTTTATACCCATCTAACTTTTGATGAAATAGTACAGTTATTAACTAAGTATGATATAGGCACCCTCAAGCATTTTGAGGGCATTGCCGCTGGGGTGGAAAATACTAACTACTTTATTGATGTCGTTGCAGCTAATGGGCAACCCACTCGATACGTACTCACTTTGTTTGAGTTCTTACCGGTTGAAATTATTCCCTTTTTCACTGCGATTACTGATCACCTGGCAAACCACCATTTGCCAGTACCATTGGCAATCAAAGACCAGCAAGGGAAATCATTACACCGAATAAAGAATAAGCCTTGCCTAATTCAACGTTGCCTGGCAGGTAAACAAGTGGAACTCCCTTCGGTCAGCCACTGTGCTGCTGTGGGGGAGATGTTGGGCAAAATGCATAAGGCTGGTCTGCAAACCAATATCAGCCAAGCCAATCAGCGTGGGCTAGACTGGGTAAGAGAACAAGCACACAGGCTGCAAAGCTTAGTAACAACAGAAAATGCGGGGTTACTAAAACAGCAAGCAGACTATTTTACTGCTTTTTTCCAGCAACATAGCCACTTGCCTCAAGGGATCATCCACGGCGACCTATTCCATGATAATGTACTATTTACTGGCAACAGCATCAGTGGCGTAATCGATTTCTACAACGCCTGTACTGACTACTTGTTATATGACTTAGCTGTCACAGCAAACGACTGGTGTCGCCTGCCTGATCAAACTCTTGATATTGAAAAAGTGAAGGCTTTAGTTAATGGGTATAACCAAATAAGACCTTTTAGTGACAGCGATAAATCAGCATGGCCCGTTATGTTGCAATTTGCAGCATATCGTTTCTGGGTTTCTCGAATTATTACTTTTGAACACCCAGAGGAGCATTTACCTCAAAACGAAGATGCTGTAGTTAAACCCAAAGACCCAAATGAGTTTAAACAACTAATGCTGCATCATAAAAATAATTCCAATCTGTATTCGCTGTAACCTCTACTTTTTCCAGTCCTATGCCCTCACCTTATCAAGGAAGTAGTATGATTCGTAACATATCGATGTAAATGTTATATGTTTATTAGGGCCTTTAATGGCCCTAATTTATTTTAGACATAATATCGCCTGATAAGAGATACTCAAAATGCCAAAACAATTTATAGATCTTTCAATTTGTATTGAAAATGAGGTGAAGTCGGACCCAATTCCTTTTAACCCAAAAGTGACCTATATGGATCACCAGTCCACTTTTAGCCAAATGGCACCTTTTTTTCCAGGCTTAAAACAGCAGGACCTACCCGACGGAGAAGCATGGGCAATTGAAAAAGTAGAACTCATTACCCACAATGGCACTCATCTTGACTCATCTTGACGCACCTTATCACTTTCATTCCACTATGAATAAAGGAGAAAGAGCTATTACTATTGATGAAGTACCATTAGAGTGGTGTTTCCAAAAAGGCGTTAAGCTAGATTTTCGACATTTCGATGATGGCTATGTCGTGACTGCCGATGACATCAAAAAAGAATTAACAAGAATCGATTATGCCATCGAGCCACTGGATATTGTTGTAGTCAACACTCGTGCAGGCAGTCGCTATGGTTATGAAGATTATATCCACTCAGGTTGTGGCATGGGGCTAGAAGCCACACTGTTTTTACTCGAACAAGGTGTACGGCTAACTGGCACTGATGCCTGGAGCTGGGATGCTCCTTTTTCACATACAGCAAAGAAATATGCAGAAACTAAGGACCCAGCTATTATTTGGGAAGGACATAAAGCAGGCAAAGATATTGGTTATTGCCATCTAGAAAAGCTACACAACTTAGAGTCACTACCTGATCATGGTTTTACTATTTCATGCTTCCCAGTGAAAATTAAAGGGGCTTCTGCTGGATGGACAAGAGCAGTAGCCTTATTTGATGAATAAGCTCTTATTTTTGCTCTCGTAGCTGTTTTTGAGCTATTTCCATTATTAGCAATACCTCACAAGGTGAATACTGGCCCAATAGTGAAATTGAACGGTAGTTAGTCCACTCAGCAATAGGATCGAACTGCCGTTTTCTTTTAAAGTTGAGTCTTTTTAAACCAACTAAACACTCCCCTTGCATTTTTGCAGCCTTAACCTTTTTAGCAGTTAAAGCTGTATCACTATAGCGTTTAGCAATTTTTTGGTAGGAATAATCGTTTGCCAGAGTGTAGTTCGACAAGATAAGTGTGAATAATAAAACTGCTTTTTTTACCATATACCCTTCTTAGAAATGTTAGGCTCAATAATTTCAGAAAAAATAAAGAGTTTATACTTTTATTTCAAACTAAGACCTAAGGTTATATACCTAGCATGAGTCATCGTTAGGTGCACGAACTAGGCAAGCCTACTGCAGTGAAACTCGCAGTAGCGACTTGGACTGAAATAGAAAGTATTACTGTAACCTATCACTAAACAAACATACTTAAAAATTCGTATTAGGTATATAGACTACTGCTTTTTTTCTTGCTCTCCATCGAGAATGTGCATATGCAGGAATCCATAAGCTAGCTAAACAGCATCCAAATATTATCATTTGTACAAAAAAGTTTAACTCACTAATCTGCGTCCTAAATAAAGTTAACATATAAAGGAAGATTATATGATAAGCAAATACATATAATGAGTGTTGACCTAAATAGATTAATATTCTTTGACTGAAATAGTCTGGAAATTGAATAGCAACTCTAAATAAAATATATGCCAATGCAGTTGTATTTAATAATCGTAACGGACCTAAAGATGAAATACTTGTCCAACTTTCTTGCAAAAGCATAGCTTGTTGAAGACTTAACGAATGACGATGATACAACATGAAAACAGTAAAGAGTAATGAAATTACAAACAAGCTTTTAGACTTAGGTATGCTCAAGGTACCTTTTACTAAATAACAACCAAATACAAGCCCTAATATAAAAATAAATTGCCAAGCAAAAATTTCAAAATACCCAAAATTCCAAGGAAATTGCGGATACCAGTATTTTAGCTCATTTAATAAAATTTCCTGCGGTCTAAGCTGGGCTAAACCCCATAAAATAAAACTACAAAAAAATACAACCTTGAATTTACCAAACAACAGCCACCTTAATATATATGGCGTTACTATTAAAAACAAAACATATACTGGTATAATATCAAGAAGATTCGGCAACGATGAAAAAAAAGCACCCATAATCAAACTTGTTATAGGACTTTCAACAAACTCAGTCATATATGAATTTTTCGCCCAATCCGATGTTATAGTTGGGAAACAAAAAATAATTAAAGCAGCTGATATAAAGCATAGCATATGCCAAAAGTATAACTCCCTTGCTCTATACCATAACTTACGCCGAGCATATTTAAATGACTTATTTTCAATAACCTTCGTAAATACCATGCCAGAGACTAGTCCGGATAGAAGAAAAAATCCTTCAGCAGCAGTAACATATCCAGCAAAACCATAAGTAATATCAGACCAACCATTTAAATATGCAAATGGTAAAAATAAAAGATGATCGACTGTCATAATTAGAAGCATCCAGCCTCGAAAACAGTCTATTTGAGCAATTCGACTCATAATGGCACCTAACGTGAATCTAACAATATTGAGTTATAAGCTAAATATATAATTTCACAAAGATGCAAGCTATAAATAATTATTTTGTAAATACTTACTTTAAATCTAAAAACAACAGGCTATTTTCCTGATCCATATTAAAGCGGAAGTTTCGCAAAAAATTCATTCCTAGCAAACCTTGCGATGCTTCCATTGAAGGTAAGTCCATGACTGCAAATTCAATATCATTGACTGCTCTGCCTGCTATCTCAAATTTTTTAAACCGGTACACAGGTACTACCAACTGGCCATTAGCTGTACTCATCATAGTATTATGTAAAAACTCAGCCTGACTACTATTTTCCAATTGCTTAAAAAATCGGGTAGAAATTACTGAAAGGGTAGCCCCAGTATCAATCAATAATTTTACTTGATGACTATTATCAATAACCCCAGAAACAATATAGTGACCATTCTGTTGGGTAAGAGCAATGCCTTCTTTAGCCCTTATTTTGGTATCAATTTTACGTTTAAGTTGCTGGGCAACTTTGCCCCATTTTAAATCAGATAGCAAATAATCCAGCAGCGCCAAGGAACGAGAATAGTCATGCAATTGATAATGTATTTCGGCTTGTTTAAATATATAGTCGTAGTTATTTGGATCCAGTATGGCCAACTCTTCATAAAACTTCAGTAATAGTGGCCATTGTCCCTCACCACTACTATCATTAATTACTTTATTATGGTAAGCCTGTACCAAAGTATGAATTTTTGCTTTGATATTATCTATTTGGTCAAAATCGTATATATATTGCTCAAGATGATAGTATGCTTTGATAGCGGCAGGTAAGTTACCTAGAGCGCGATAGCTTTCGGCTAGAATATAGACTGCCTGATAATCACCTGTATTTAATTGCAAGTAATGGTTAATTAATTTAATTAACCGTCGGTATTTAGCTTGCTCAAAACCCTGTTGTAGCTTTTGAATAAAAGCTGTATTAGCAAATTTTTTATGCTCTTCGTCAAATAGGGTAAGTTGTCGGTATTGATCTACGATCTTTGCAGTATTCCAGTCAGCCAGCAGCTCTTTAAAAGTTTGCATTGGCACTGTCAATTTAGAATCAACTAGTGACTGACTCTTATTAATGGATGTAACAGGCTCGACTGTTGTAACACTCCGTGTTTGCTCAGACATGCCACCATTGAGTACAACCTGCTTTATATCATACCAATACTGATGGCCATACCAACCACTTACCAATCCAATAGAAAACACACTCAAGACAAAAATTGTTTTTTTCACAACAGTATGTTACTCAGTCTTCACTTATCGATTCGATCTCACTTCTGGTTAATATAACAAAACTGTCAGGTATTCTGTATCAATAGTTTTCTATGTTTGCAAGTGAGTATAACTATCGACAAACCGTTTATACTTATGCTGCCCACAAGTATAAGACTGATATTTCACGGATGTGTCCGCATCCCGACAAGTCGGAACCACCTCAACTTTGGCATCATAATCGAGATCAATAAAAAAAGGTAAGGAATAACGCTCTTTGCCACTGGTGTTAATTACCCGATGCAACGTTGAAATATAACGATCGTTAGTAAATGTTTGCACTAAATCGCCAATATTTACAATTAGGGTTCCATCAACGGGAGGGGCACTTACCCAATCGCCATTTCTATTCTGCACTTGTAACCCACCATTGGCATCCTGAGATAAAATCGTTAAAAAACCATAATCGGTATGTGCACCAATGCCAAATTCTTCTTTGGTGATTTTTCCTTGTTGGGGAGGATAGTGTAACAGGCGTTGGATAGTGATCGGTTTGGTTTGTAGTTTGGCAAAATAATCGGCGTGTAAACCTAAGCTTAATGCAATCGCACGAATTAACTGTCTGGCCAAATCCATCATAGCATGATGATACTGCTCAAAAACTACTTTAAAACGTTCAGGCTGTTGTGGCATTAAATTTTTACCAAAAAAAGGACTGACTTCTGCCGTTTCCCGCCCAAGATCAAAACATTCTTTAAAGTCTCTGGTATTCTCAGGGTCAACATTTTCTGCATACATGGGAATATATCCCCGTAATGTTTGACCGGAATGGATAATATTCAGCTTATTCTTTTCTTCAAACGACAGAGCAAAAAATGCCTCGGTCAGCTCATAGGCTTCTTTAATTAATTGACCATCAACACCATGGTTTTTAATATACAAAAATCCAATATGCTCACAGATATAACCTATTTCCTGCACCACTTTCATGGGATTACTGTTATCAAGTAATGGGGCAATATCAACAATCGGAATTTCATTAAAAGAAGTAGTTTTACTTCGTAGACTATCTTCGACTGTTACACTCATGAACTTATCACCTTCTTCTCAGGCCATATCAAATATTACACTTCACATCCAGCACGCCATTCTTTCCAACGTAAGGCTGCATTTGCCCCTAAAGACATAAAAGGCTCAGGTGGTAAACGGCTTGGCGCATCATAAGCCATAAATTCTTTTAAAATGGGGGAATCCAGATTGGTAGCCAATTCCACAGCCATCATTCCCGATAAAGTCCCTTTCACTGTGCCCAAGCCATTTTGACATGCAGCTGCATATACCCTCTCTTCCAACTCACCAAATGCAGGCACAGAATTTAACGATAAACATAAGCGGCCGCCCCAGCGATATTCTATCGTTACATCATTTAACATGGGAAAACGTGCTTTAAATACCTGGTCATGATTTTTTGCCACATTTCTCAACTCAGCTTCAGAAACTTCCATCGACTGATTTAAAGTGAAGTGATTGCGTATCGTCAGTCGTTCGCCGCTTCCCTTCCAATTAGACGTACGCCGCACTGTAGTACCCATCGGGTCAGCAGGTAATAGTCCCCAATTGGCAGTCCCCCCAAGCCGCTGAATCTCATTCCGGTTTAATGATCGGGTCATAGAGGCATAAGTAAAAATATGCATCAATTGTTGCTTAAAATAACCAAACGACTGGATATGTCCATTTACCGCTAGAATCACCCGCTTAGCTTTAACCCTGCCTTTAGGAGTTTTTAGGGTGTGTTCAGGTCCCAACTGCATTTCAATGACTGGGCTATTTTCATAAATAGTAATATCCTTACTCAACCCTTGAGCGATTAAGTGAATAAATGCCGCTGGTTGAATCATTGCAGTACCTGGAGTAAATAATCCTTTA
This sequence comes from Spartinivicinus ruber, assembly GCF_011009015.1. Taxonomy (NCBI): domain Bacteria; kingdom Pseudomonadati; phylum Pseudomonadota; class Gammaproteobacteria; order Oceanospirillales; family Zooshikellaceae; genus Spartinivicinus; species Spartinivicinus ruber. The sequence continues at coordinate 198,591 of NZ_CP048878.1, read as the reverse complement.
CTGTAATAATCAGAGCCGGTTAATGCCTTCATTTCTGCTTGATCTAACAGCCGATATTGTTCATCCAACGCCTTAATATGTTTTAAATAACAGTCAATATGCTTTTCACCGCGAGAAGAAGCAGCGCCTGTCACTTTACCAGATAAGTCAAACACCTCTTGTGGTATTGCAAAGTCGCGGGCCATTTGCCTGGCAAAATCAATGGCAACTCGGTTTAAGCGAATTTGTTTTTTATCTTGATCTCGCCCTCCTGCGTAACTTTTTGAATTCAGCTCGTGGGGTAGATCAATCATAAAACCACTGTTACGCCCCGCAGGACCTTCTGCAAGATGACTGGCTTCTAACATGACAACTTTGTCGTCAGGAATCAATTGACTTAAATGACGTGCTGCAGCCATTCCGGTAAAGCCACCACCGACAATAACCCAGTCTGCCGAAACAGTGTCTGTTAGCGGTGGATAGGATTGCGCAGGACTAAGTATGCGATTCCAAGCAGCAGGCCCTGTATCTTTTGGCATCCGGTTAACATGAATGACTTTTGTCATAATTCAGGTCCAGCCATCACTACGTACCAATTAATCCACACAGGCCTCATCAACCGGATCACTGAGATCCAACCAAATAGTTTTTAGCTCGGTATATTGGTCATGGGCATGAATGGAATTATCTCGGCCACCAAAGCCAGATTGTTTATAACCACCAAACGGTGTGGTGATATCACCTTCACCAAAACAATTAACCGTTACAGTACCAGCCCGAACAGCCTGTGCTGCACGTAAGGCACGTTTAGCATTAGCTGTAAAAACAGAGGCCGCTAAACCATAATCGGTGTTATTGGCCACTTGAATGGCTTCGTCATAACTGGACACAGTAATAACCGATAGCACTGGGCCAAATATTTCCTCCTGGGCCAAACGGTCTTGTGAATCCACCCCATCAAAAATAGTGGGCTGAACATAAATACCATCCATAGTTTCACCGCCCAGAATCACTTCTTTGCCAGAGTCTTTTCCATAATTTAAATAGCTGGCCACTTTTTTAAAATGGTTTTGGTCTACTAATGCACCCAAGTGATTAGCGGGGTCTAATGGATCACCGGTACGCCATTCACGGGCATGAGCTTTAACTCTTTCCAGTAATTGCTCTTTAATTTTTTTATGCACTATCAGTCGTGAACCTGCGGAACAGTTTTCACCCATATTCCAAAATGCTGCATTCACCACCTGAGCTGCGACTCGATCTAAATCTTCAGCATCTTCCAGAACAATACAGGGGTTTTTCCCGCCACATTCCAATACGACTTTTTTCAGGTTAGAGTCAGCAGCATAACGCAAGAAACATCGGCCAGTTGCGGTAGAGCCGGTAAAACTCACCATATCCACATCCCGATGTATACCTATTGGTTCACCAACGTCTTTGCCAGTGCCAGTCACTATATTTAACACGCCTCGGGGTAATCCTGCTTCCATAGCTAATTCAGCAATGCGTAATGCCGTGAGTGATGTCTGCTCCGCTGGTTTGACTACCATTGAGCAACCTGCCGCTAATGCCGGCCCCATTTTCCAAGCCAGCATTAATAAGGGAAAGTTCCATGGTAATACTGCACCAACCACACCAATGGGCTCCCGAACAATTATTGAAATCGCATCATTACCGACAGGTGCCGTTTGATCGTAAATTTTATCAATGGCTTCCGCATGCCATTTAATGGTGTGAATTAACTCTGGAATATCAATGGATTCGCAATCTTTAATTGGCTTGCCAGAATCAAGGGACTCCAACACGGCTAATTCACGTCGATTACGAGTAATTAATTTACATAAACGAATTAATACATCTTTACGTTCACTGGGATGAAGACAGCGCCAGCGACCATCATCAAACGATTCACGAGCTTTTTCCACCGCAAAATCAACATCTTCCTTGTCACATGCAGCAATGTCTGCCAGTTTTTTCCCAGTGGCAGGATTCATAGTGGCTAAGGTTTTACCCGATTTTGCCGGACGAAATCGACCGTCAATAAAACTCATAGAAGGTGGGTTTAAATCAGCGGCAATAGCAAGATATTCATCATGAGTGAGCAAATCAGACATAGCTTATATTTTCCTTTTCCGTGGTATTCGTTGTTCTTGGAGCTTGCTTATTGGAGGTAGCTTCAACCACCGAGCCTTGCTGCTGAGGCGCTTCTATAATGCTGGCAATAGTCGTTTTAACTGTACGAATCACTTGCTCTAATGCACGTTTTTCATCTTTATTCAGACCATAAAGTGGTTTTCTGGTAATACCCGCTTTAAGCCCTTCAAGGGTTACTCCATATTTAACACTCTGAATAAACTTGCCACCCTGCTCTAATATTCGCATTAATGGCATCATTGCTGACATAATGCGACGGCCTTTCTTGAAGTCACCTTCTACGACACAAGCCTGATATAACGCGAAATGCTCACTAGGTAAAAAATTAGAGCCAGCACAAACCCAGCTACTAGCCCCCCAGGCAAAAAATTCCAAGGCCTGGTCATCCATACCACAGGAAAGCTGAATATGCGGGTAATCACGAGCTAATAAATGCAATCGATTTGGGTCACCAGAGCTTTCTTTAATGGAACAAAAGTTTGGCGAACGACCCACTCGATCTAAAAATTCCACCCCCATCATCACCCCCATTCGACCAGGGTAGTTGTACAACATAATGGGTAGATTCGCGGCCCGGTCTACAGCCAAAGCATGTCTGGCCAATTCACGTTCAGTGGGCAAAGAATACGGCGGTGTTGCTACTAATAAAGCATCAGCCCCCTGTTTCACTGCAGCCTCTGCCAATAAAATGGAGTCGTTTGGGTTAAGTGACCCGGTACCAAATACGACGGGTATTCGTCCTCCAACACATTCCATTGCTATTTCCAACAAGCGTACCCGTTCTGCATTACTTTCAACGTAATACTCACCGGTCGTGCCACCTACAATAATACCATTAACATTAGCATTGACTAAGTGCTCAACCATCGCCGAAAAGGCATCATAATCGATTGAATAGTCATCACTAAATGGTGTGATAACTGGCGTATAAATCCCTTCGAATTGCATTTAACCCCCTTACACTTAATATAATTCTTCTCCAGGGCATCATTGTAGCTGACAACCTTTATAACTGAGTTACAGACTAGCGAAGAAGCAGAAAAAACCACAGCAACATTTATTTCGGAAAAAACATAACGTTGGGTTATCAAAAGTGGTTGTTTTTAACTAGGGATCTTATACCTAAGCAAAGAATGATCCTAATACGCTTCCATGACGTGTTTACTTCCACAATAGCCTTTTCGTCAACACAACACCTTCCGGCCGGCTTAGCAAACTTGGCCAAGCAGAGCACCAGTCCTCTGCACCATCTCTACACATCACCAGCAACTGTCTTGGATACAATGACTTAAACGCTTTAACATCGAAATTTTCTGGTTTGCTCACTATCAGGGACAAGTCCGCATCATTACTTGTATCTGGCGCCTGTTGAAGACTTCCTTCTATATTTTTATTATACTTAAAAAAATAATCTTAATTTCCCTATAATGATATATTTCATTATAAATAATACCAGGCTAGTTATTGATCATTCGAATGTTAGAATATCGACTAATTTCTGAGTGATTAAGTATAAATTATCTAAAGGGCACCTCTAATAATTGTTTACTAATTTTCTTTACACCAAGATTCAGTTTGATAGTCACTAGTTTTATATACGGCATGAGTGTGTTTTTTATAATTAATAAAATATCAAAATCAACACGACATTTATATTTCGAATATTTCAAAGACATTGACCAGACAGCCCAGTATTTATTGTGCAATAAAACACAAACAGATACTGACAAAACAACCGAATTTATTTATACATCGACTATTTTACTTAATGCGATCACAATTTAAATAAAACATAATTTAAATCATCAAACCAATTTTTATAATGAAATTTTTAACTATCCAACCCAGGCAATATTGTTTATATGTAGGGTTGTTTGTGAACAAAATAATTTCAACATAATATACGAGGAGAGAAAATAAATCACTAAACTTTATATAAACAAAAAACAGAGCAGGTATAAAAATTCAACTATCAATAGGATAAACAGCATATGAACAATGTCGTTAAACGTTTTATAAAACCAAAAGTAACTTTTGGTTTATTACTTCCCCTAAGTATTCATGCCAACATTGCATTAGCAGATACAAACTCAATAGCTAATAATTGTCCTGATACTTTGGTAAATGCTGAAGGAAATAGTGTTTGTATCACGTCAATTAATAGTCCCTTGAAAGCACTTATTTTTGCCAATTCTTTATATAGTAAGCAAACAGGTAACAAGAAAATTGTTTTATCAGATAAAATGTTTGACAGGCTTTTCTTTAACAACTTACCTAAAAATCCAGCATGGTTTGTGGGCCTTTATACCGATATTCGCTCAATTGACGAAATACAAGGTCAACTTAAACCATTTGCAGAAACCGTTGTTTTTGCTGAAGCTGCAACATTATGGAATCGTTACACCGCCACCCAAAGTGGCTACCCTGCTAATAGAAACTTATATACAGAACTAGCTAGGCAGCTTGGTTATGAAAAAATGCGTACAATGGAAAACCACGCCCAACCTTGGAATGAAATTGCTAAAGGTATAGCTACTATTGACCGCGATATTTATACCACTGCTTTAAGAATTCATAGAACCAGTACTACTATGAAAGCGAAGTTTGCACTTGCAGCTCAATACCTTCGTGAAGATCTAAAAGCATCACAAGGTAACTCATGGGTAAGTTCATATCAGGCTATACTTGACCAATTTCTAGAAGATCCCACTCAGTTAACAAACAGCGAGAAAGGTATTTTACTTGATACCTTAAAAGCTAACCTTCATTCAGATGAATACCGTTGGAACAAGCCTATCCCTGGTGTCTTTCGTCTGGCACGGTTAGCATTTGACATGAAGTTTGCTGAAGCCAGTGATTACAATTATTTCCAGCGCCCCTTCCCCTACTCCGGTGCAGCTTGTTTACCCGATACCGGTAAGCATAAATTCGATGATTCATATACCACCAGGCTTTGTACTCCTGATATTTCCAATAAACTACTTTATCAACGCTGGTATCTTCACACCTATGATAGAGAATACATAGAACTAACTCGCCCCAGTGAGCCTAAAAAAACGAGCGGCCTAGCAAAATTAATTGGACTATTGTTTGCGTTTGAAGGACTAGGTGGGCTTGAACTTTTTGAAGCACTAGAAGCTGAAGCACTGGCTGAAGAGGAAGTAGTAACAAGTGAAGAAGCCGCTTTAGCTGAAGAAGAATATGCAGCTTCTCTTTGCAGATTATAGGAGACTTAATTATGTATAAAATTATTAGTGTATTTTCTTTAGTAATAAGCCAACTAGCATTCTCGGCAGTAGAATATCCCCAAATTACAGACAGTAGCTCTGAAGGAATAAAAAATAGAATGTTTAACAATTTACGACAAGCCTCCAGCTATACAGGTGAGGAACTAGCCTTAAATAAGGCTACACCTGAAACATGGACCCAAGCAAGAGAAGGGACTGTTGCCTACTGGGAAGTTCTTGACAAAAATACAAATGAAGTTGTAGACCAATTTTATAGCCGAAATGGTAGAGTTCCTAATCAAACCCTAAAAAGTCCTGAAAACCTTAATGCTCTAACTCAAGAACAACGTACTCGATTCGCTAGGTTCAACCCTAACTCAAAGATTCAACAAGATGTGGTGGTAGGTGATGCAAATAGGAAATTTGATGCAGAAATTAAAGCAATTCATCGGGTAGAGAGAAATGTTAATAATTTTGGTTATAAAAACAAAGCTGGTAAAACGTTAACGCAAGCTGATATTAAGTTAAGAGGAATGATAGATAAGTCCTCCTGTGTTGCCTGCCAACAATCCTTAGCAAAAGCAGAAGGCAAAGTTGCTAGTAAAATACAGGTATATACACCACAGGATGGAACTGAAATTAAAGCTAAAATTCGAACTGCTCGTATAGATGAACTTGAAGCAGCAGAGTCTGGCCAAGGAAGTATTACCAAAGGAGCTGTTTGTGAGTAAAGTTATTTATACTACCTTCACTACTTATACAGTAAGTGAATTTTAAACTGTTAGTAGAAAACCCCATTGGGAAATATCTCAATGGGGGTTGAGCGTTTAATACTGGTAGATAGTGTTTAACAGAAAAGTTACCTATCTTACCATTAGAGTTGAATTATGTTGGCCTTAAATTAGTATCACTAAGGTAAGGAGGGTTCATAATAGGCTATATTCTGGTTATAAAAATTGGTCTTAGCTTGGAAGCAATTGTCGTATTTATGCTTTATACAGTCGTATTGAAGCACTACTCAATACGACTATTGTCTAAAGATAGCTGCTCCAGGGATACTTTTTATAGGAAAAAAAGTAAATGAAAATGTTAGCTAAAGCAGCTGTTTTCGCTGCAGTAATAACCAGCACAAGTGCCTTCTCTTCAAGTTTTGTACAGTTAGGCAAGGAAGCAAATGACGCAGTTTACCATTTATCAAAATACTGTGCTGTAGAAATGGGGCAACTAAAACAAGCGTACCCTAGTTCTTGGATTGGCTCTGGCGGCAAGTGGTATAACGAAAATAATAATTATGGGTTTAGTTTTGACGTATTTTATGCCCCTTATTATTTTTCAACTGAGCGATTGGCAACTCTCTCTCTAAGCGCCAAATATATACCAAACCCACCAGCTGATGCACCAAACTATGAGTATACTTGTACGGTAAACTACAATTAAGTATACCCTTCACGAATGATTTCTAGGTTTTGTTATCTTCATTCCTCGCCCCAATCACCTATTATTTATAGGCTCATGGGGCTCGTCACTCGATAACCTCACCTAAAAGCCATTCGTATTGGGTATCTTAGTGTATCCAAATAATAGGGACAGGGTAGGCCATCCTGTCCCTAATCAATTAACTTAAAGATGACAATAGCCAGTCTCTAAATCGGCTAAATTCGTCATTATCTTCCTTGTCTTCCGTATAAGTTAAATAATGGAGTTTTTCCTTAAATATCACTTCTTGCTCAACTGGCCTGACTAATAGCCCCTGATCAACTAACGGCCCAACTAAATGATGCCAGCCTAATGACACGCCTTGGCGGCTTAATACCATTTGAATCAGCATATTATAGTCATTGGCATTAAATAAATGTTTGCCAGTGCGAGGGCGTTTATTTAATTGCATATCATAAAATGCAAACCACACAGACCAATCCACATGCTCAGCTATCTGGGCTCTACCATAAGGGCTTAGATTTAACAGAACCGTATCACTTAGCCCTACTAATGTATTAATATCGGGGTTTTCCGCTAAAAACTGTGGTGTACATACTGGGTAAATTATATCGTGAAATAATGGAACCGATCGATAGCCTTCACGAGGGTCAGTTACTTTATTAATAAAAACATCAGGATACACTCCAGGTTCCATTTTCAAAAAGTTTTCTGTGGTTACCACATTAATATCAATTTCAGGATTAGCGGCAAAAAAATCAGGCAATCGACGAGATAACCACAAGGCAGAAAATGCTGGCGAACAACAAATAGTAAGTACTTTTTTACTTGAATGAGCAGACTTAATTCTGTCTGCTGCCTGGGCAATATTCACAAACGACAGGTAAGCCGCATCATAAAAAATGGTGCCCGCTTCAGTGAGCTCCACTGCACGGCCTGCTCGTTTAAACAAGTCTACTCCCAGAGCAGCCTCTAGTTCACGAATCTGGCGGCTAATTGCTGCTTGGGTAACACATAATGCTTCTGCTGCACGGGTAAAATTTTGGTACTTGGCAGCAGCAACAAAAGATTTTACCGCTCTCAGCGAGGGCATTTTTACCAGGATTTTGTCGGGTTCTACATGTTTAACCATAACTTCTTGTTGTTAATATATTTGATAAAAAATCGTTTTGCTTCAACTATCAGTACCTCTAGACTGCAAGGCTAAACAGTTAGCCCGATATTTGATAATAAAAAACGCATGCAATACACGCTGCATTAGGAGTATCAAGCATGACTAGTAAATCAGCAACGCTGTCTCTGATCAACCAAAGAAAACCCCGCCACGGGCTTAGCCGTGAGCTGTATCTTAGTTCTGCGGTGTTTCAAGATGACTTGGAGCAGATTTGGCATCAAGAGTGGATTTTTGCTGGTCATACCTTTGAAATTGAAAAGCCTGGTGAATACATCACTTTACAGATAGGTAACTACCCTATCGTTGTTGTTAGAGATAGTAGTGGCGAAGTTCGTGCCTTCCACAATGCCTGTCGACATCGGGGATCGCGGGTTTGCTCAAAAGCCAAGGGAAAAGTGGCTAAGCTAGTCTGTCCCTATCACAGCTGGACCTTTGAACTAGATGGTAGGCTATTGTTTGCAGGCAATATGGGAGAGCGATTCAATAAAGATGACTATGGCTTATTACCAGCTCATTGTGAAATAGTTAACACCTATATTTATATATGTGTTGCTGAGCAAGCACCGAATTTCAGCCAGTTTCGTGATGCGGTTTCACCCTTTCTGTCACCCCATCAGTTGGATAACTGCAAAGTGGCTTATGAATCTAACCTAGTTGAGAAAGGTAACTGGAAGCTGGTATTTGAAAATAATCGCGAGTGTTATCACTGTGACGCCAACCACCCTGAATTATTAAACTCATTCGTTGAAAATCTCAGTGTTGCCGGTGTTGGTGGTGACGAAGACCCAGAGTTAAAAGTCCATTGGGAGAGCTGTGAAGCAGCTGGATTCCCTAGCCGTATGGTAATGGATCAACAGGGTCAATACCGCATGACTCGTATCCCACTTTTTAATAACGCCACCAGCTATACCATGAACGGTAAACCTGCTGTTAAAAAACGCTTAGATAATTCAAGTGAGCCAAATATTGGCGCACTACTGTACTTTAACTATCCATCAACCTGGAATCATTTCCTTGGCGACCATGCGCTTAGTTTTCGGGTTTTACCCTTAAACCCAGGCGAAACTCTGGTAACCACCAGATGGTTAGTCCATAAAGATGCCAAAGAAGGGATAGATTATGATCTGGAAAACTTAACCAAAGTTTGGCTTGCCACCAATGATCAGGACCGCCAGCTAGTCGAAGAAAGCTATCGCGGAGTAAGTTCACCTGCCTATATTCCAGGGCCTTTTTCTGATATTGCTGAAAATGGGGTGTGCCAGTTTGTTGATTGGTACTGCGATACCATGAAAAGCAAGCTAACAGATTAACCATAACGATATGTTATGGTTTTCACCCATCAAATGTCGTTGGACGCTTTGGGCGTAAATGAATAATTTATTACAAAAGCAACCAGCCTGATTGTAAGGCAGCACATGGAACACTTAATGTCAGTCGTTAAGTAATTTAGTGCAATAAGCAAATATAGGGTATAGCTACAGAATAATCATAACAATAGAGGGCAGCATGGCGGATTCCAGCGAAATACTCTCGATTAATAATATCTTCAAGGTATACGGCAATAAGCCTGCTGTTGCCATGGAAATGCTGAAGAATGGTGCAGATAAAGACGAAGTTTTTTTATCAACTGGGCAAACTGTCGGTGTTTTTGATGCCAGCTTCACTGTTAATAAAGGCGAGATATTTGTCATTATGGGGTTGTCTGGCTCCGGCAAATCTACGTTAGTACGCTTACTTAACCGACTGATAGAACCTACCTCTGGCACCATTAACCTCAATGGACGAGATATAACCCAACTGTCAGCTAAAGAATTACTGGATGTGCGCCGCAAAGAAATGAGCATGGTTTTTCAATCATTTGCGCTAATGCCCCATATGACGGTGTTAGAAAATGCGGCTTTTGGCCTTGATATATCTGGTATTTCAACGAAGGAAAAAAATACTCGTGCAGCGGCTGCACTAGAACAAGTTGGCTTGGCTGAACACAAAACCAGCTACCCCCATCAATTGTCGGGTGGTATGCAACAACGAGTTGGCCTGGCCCGCGCTTTAGCCAATGACCCCACCATCCTGTTGATGGATGAAGCCTTCTCTGCCCTGGACCCACTTATTCGCACTGAAATGCAGGATGAGTTAATTCGTTTGCAGCGGGAACAGGAAAGAACAGTTGTATTTATTTCCCACGATCTTGACGAAGCCATTCGCATTGGTGACCGCATTGCCATTATGGAAGGAGGACAGGTTGTTCAGGTAGATACACCAGAAACCATGCTGCGCAACCCAGCAAATGAATATGTTGCCAGCTTTTTTAACGGGGTAGATGTATCCAAAGTATTAAAAGCAGGCGATATAGCTGAAACAGACCCAAGAAGTATTATTAAACTAAACGGTAAAATTCACCCCCACCATGCTTGTGACAATATTCGCTTTGGTTACCTGGTTAATGAACGGAACAAGCTTCAAGGGATAATTTCTACAAGCGCCTTAAAACCAACTCTGACTGACTTTGAAAAACTATATCAACACCGAATGGATAACCACCTGACGGTTTATACCGATACCCCGCTAAAAGACATGTTTAATACTGTCGCTGATGCCCCTTACCCTGTGCCAGTCATCGATCGGCATGGCGTTTTTTACGGGACAATTTCCAAGCAACAGCTGTTACAGACGTTAAGCAAACAATAAAAAATTAAAATACAACATTCATAGTCAAAGCGAATGGTTTTTGGGGGCGGCCGTCGAGCGATGAGTTCCTGTAGCACTTTTATATAAATTAAGGCAGCTACCGCAAGTCTTGCTGTATCAGACTTGCCCCTATGAGTTTATGTTTTTATAAATGATTAGGGTGAAGAGCGACGACAACAAACCCTAAAAATCATTCGCGAAGAGTATAAAAAGGGAGAATCCATGTCAGACTGTAGTTTATTAGATCCCTTTCAGTGCCTGAGTATCCCCTTGGGAGAATGGGTTGAAGCAGCCCTTAACTATCTGGTCGATAATTTTCGTGGTTTTTTTCGCGGTATTCGTTGGCCCATAGACCAAGTATTAGATAGCATTGAATCGCTTTTACAAGCAGTTCCCCCTTTAATTAGCATTATTATTGCCTCGTTGGTTGGCTGGCAATTAGCAGGCAAAAAAATGGGCGCTTTTTGTGGTATTACACTTTTTTTATTAGGCCTGATTGGTGTTTGGTCTGAGTCTATGACCACCTTATCCCTGGTATTAACTGCTGTATTTTTCTGCACATTATTTGGCGTGCCCTTGGGAATACTCTGTGCCCGTCATGATCGGCTGGAGAAGATTATTCGGCCAATTCTAGATGCCATGCAAACCCTACCCGCCTTTGTATACCTGGTACCTGTTGTAATGCTGTTTGGTATAGGCAACGTACCTGGGGTGTTGGTGACTATAATCTTCGCTTTACCACCGCTGGTACGCTTAACCAATTTAGGTATTCGCCAGGTGCCAGCAGATAAAGTGGAAGCAGCCCTTGCATTTGGTTGCACACCTCGCCAAATGCTTTTCAAAGTGCAATTACCACTAGCCACACCCACCATTATGGCTGGCATGAACCAAACCTTAATGCTATCGCTATCCATGGTAGTGATAGCTTCAATGATATCCGTTGGTGGTCTTGGGCAAATGGTGCTACGAGGTATTGGCCGGCTAGACATGGGCTTAGCCACTGTAGGAGGAGTCGGGTTGGTATTGCTGGCGATTTTTCTTGATCGGCTAACCCAGGCAATTGGCGAACGCTCTGACGCTAATAACACCCTGCACTGGTATGAATCTGGCCCCATTGGCTGCCTGGTTTACTTGTATCGCAACAAACTCAGAAGTAGCTATGGCAACAAACTCAGTAACAGCCCTAGCCAATAAAAATAAAGCAACCACATATAGCCAAAGCGAATGGTTTTTAGGGGCGGCCGTCGAGCGATGAAGCCCCATGAGTTTATGTTTGTATAAATGATTGGGGTGAAGAGCGACGACAACAAACCCTAAAAATCATTCGAGAAGGGTATAATAAATTAGGAGTTATCTAATGCAGTATTCAATTAATAAATTATCTTTTAACCCACTACCGCTTTTAAAGCAGTGTACCAAAACAATCATAAAAACTACGGCAATCGCCGTATTACTTAGCCTGCCATTTACTACCATTCAGGCTGCTGAGCAACCAGGTGAAGGTAAATCAGTTACCCCAATCTTTCCTAATATTGCTGAAGAGCGTTTTCGTGGTGAAATTGTTATAGCAGGCTTGGAAGAGCTAGGTTATGAAGTGGAAAAACCCAAGGAAACTGAATATGCTGCCATGATGCTAGCGCTTGCCTACGGCGATGCAGATTTTAGTGTGCACCTTTGGGATATTTTACACGACAACTTCTACCAAAAAGCAGGAGGTGACAGAAGGCTGATAAAAGCCGGCACCACCATTCCAAGTGTGCTGCAAGGCTATTTAATTGATAAAAAAACCGCTGATAAATACAACATCCGCTCTCTGGCAGACTTCAAAAAACCTGAAATCGCTAAACTGTTTGATACCAATGACGATGGCAAAGCTGACCTGACAGGCTGTAACCCTGGCTGGGGTTGCGAGCAGGTTATTGATCACCATATCAAAGCTTATCAATTAAACAAAACCGTCAGCCATAACCGAGGGTCTTATTTTGCCTTAATGGCCGATACTATTGCTCGTTATAAACAGGGTAAACCGGTTCTGTATTACACCTGGATGCCACAGTGGATTTCAGGAGTGTTAGTCCCCGGAAAAGACGTGGAATGGCTGGAAGTGCCTTTTACTAGCCTACCAGAGGGAAATAATAATGCTAATACTCAATTTCAGGGGAAAAACCTAGGCTTTGCTGTTGATAAAGTCATGGCTGTCATGGGTAAAGATTTCGCTGCTGAAAACCCTGCTGCTAAAGCCTTTATTTCTCTAGTACAAATTTCTGCGAACGATGAGAGTGCTCAAAATTTAAAAATGCAAAACGGCGAAAAATCAGTTACCGACATTAAGCGCCATGCCAAAGAATGGATCACCGCACACCAAACTACGTTTGAAAATTGGTTAAAACAAGCACGCTTAGCAGCTAAAAAATAATGCATCTGTATCAATTTATACGTCAATTACAATTTAGCAATGTACCCCATCATACCCGGCAAATTATCAATCATTCATTGCTTGATATTATTGGGATCGCTGCGGGTGCTAGCCACAACCAAACCGCTCAACAGATAAAAAACTATGCGGTAAAGCACTATGCCCCTACTCATCTTTACTCTCGGTTATTATTTGATGGCCGCGCAGTACACCCCTTAGGGGCTGCCTGGGCAGGTGGCTTTATCGTTGATAGTTTGGATGCCCATGAAGGTCATTTCACATCGAAAGGTCATGCTGGGGCAACAGTGGTTCCGGCTTTATTTGCATTAGCAGATGCCTGCTGTAATCAAGGTCAGCAAATCAGCGGAAGTGAATTACTTGCAGCAATTACCATTGGATATGAAACAGCACTTCGAGCAGGCATCGCACTGATGAATAGCACAGTAGAATACCATGCTTCCGGTGCTTTTTCAGGTTTAGGTGTTGTCTGCGGTGGTGCTCGCTTGTTGAATTTAACTGAACAACAGTTTCAGCATGCCCTTGGTATTGCTGAATATTTCGGCCCCCGTTGTCCAATGATGCGACTTGTTGATTTCCCCTCAATGTTACGCGATGCCCACGGTGCCGGTGCTTACGCAGGAATCAATGCATTACTGCTGGCCCAAGAAGGTATAACTGGAGCCCCTGCAGAAACAGTTGCCATGAAAAATGTACAACACTACTGGGAAAATTTAGGCCAACACTGGGAAATTGATACTCAGTATTTTAAACCCTGGCCTGTCTGCCGCTGGGCACAACCTGCTTTAACTGCCACTACTCAGTTAATGAGTCAACATCCTGAAATTAATGCCAATAATATTGAAAATATCCGAATAGAAACTTTCCACGAATCCATGCGTTTGCAAGGGCATTTTCCAGTCAATGCAGATGAAGCTCAGTATAGCCTGGCATTTCCTGTCGCTGCATTAATCAGTCGAGGCCAGCTCGGACCATCTGAAGTAACCGGTGATGCTATTTATGCTGAAGATATTTTAGCTATCAGCCGTCGTATTGAAATTATCGAAGCAGATGATCTATCGGCGTGCTTTCCAGAAGCAATGCTATCACGAGTACACATTTCGCTAAAAAATAGCCACCAATATAGCAGCTCAAATACACCTGCCAAAGGCGATCCAAACACAGCGATGACTTCAGTAGAGTTTCATGAAAAATTCCAGTTATTAACATCCTGTCAATTCCCACAAACTCGTATTAATGTCATTAAAGAAGCTATAACCAACCTGGAACAAGCCAAAGACTGTAAAGCTTTACTACAACAAATTCTAAACCCTTAACTTACTTTTTATTAGACAATAGCCAAAGAGTGATTAAACCTGATAAGGTTATTAATTGAGTAGTCCTATAATGAAAAAAATTTATTAGTCATAGTCTAACAATGGATATCTATTCTTTTTTAGTAGAACAGCATGTTCGTTTTGAGCAATACGATCACCCACCTTTATATAGCTGTGAAGACGCCAATCGATTAACCTCTCACATTCCTGGAGCTAAAACCAAAAACTCGTTTTTGCGTGACCGTAAAGGTAAACGACATTTTTTGCTTGTAGTGAGCGACGACAAAACCATCAGTCTGGAAAAGTTAGCAACTCAACTGGCAGTCAATAAACTTAGTTTAGCCTCACCTGAACGCTTGAAAAAGTACTTAGGTATTAAGCCTGGTGCAGTTTCATTACTTAGTTTAGTGCACGACCCTTGTCATGTTGTTGAAGTGTTGATAGATGAAACCATATGGGCTTATCCAACAATACAGTGTCATCCACTAGTCAATACTGTAACACTCGTTATACCCAAACAAGATATTGAGAAATTTATGCATGCAACAGGACACAAATTAAAGTTAATTCATATATGTGAGTAACTCTAGTTTTCAAATATATAAAACTAATAGCAGCCCTAGCAAGACTCCATTTAAGACAAGCTATAATTATGAAGAAGTGGATAACAACTCGACTATAGAATGAAACAGAGCCTGAAAGTTCTTTTACTTATATCACTGCTGTTGACTTTCTCACATTCATCATTTTCAAGCAATCAACCAATTAAACTAGTCGGTGATTCCGCTTGGGAACCTTTTTACGGACCAAACTTACCTGAAGGGGGCTTTGTAATGGCACTAGTAGCAGCTGCATTTGCCGAATCAGACAGCAAGGTAAAAATAGCCTATGAACCCTGGTCCAGGGCACTATTATCAACTTTGAAAGGTTCTCATGATGCTGTTGTCGGTGCTTATTTTACTGAAGAACGAGCAAATCAGTTTCATTATTCTGAGGCATTTTACACTAATGAAATTATTTTACTTAGTCTAAAAAGCAAAAAGGTTAAATATAATGGAAACCTAAAAAGCTTAACTGCCTATAGAATTGGTATCGTACAAGATAATGCCTATACCCCTCAATTTGATAATGCTGATTATCTCCATAAAGAAGTCGTGGTACATCCTATTCAAAATATTCAAAAACTATTTTTAGGACGCATTGATATTTTGGTAGAGACTAAAGCCATTAAAGCCATTACTTTATATCTTACTAACAAGCACTATCCCAAACGCCTTCCTGAAATTCAGATTCTACAGCCGCCACTCTCTCAGAATGAATTACACCTGATTGTAGCTAAGAA
This sequence comes from Spartinivicinus ruber, assembly GCF_011009015.1. Classification (NCBI taxonomy): domain Bacteria; kingdom Pseudomonadati; phylum Pseudomonadota; class Gammaproteobacteria; order Oceanospirillales; family Zooshikellaceae; genus Spartinivicinus; species Spartinivicinus ruber. The sequence continues at coordinate 182,840 of NZ_CP048878.1, read as the reverse complement.
TAATCCTCATGCTCAGCTAATACTTACACATTTTAATCGTGGCCTTAAGAAAATACTTAAAAGTGGACAATATAAACAAATTCTACGAAGGTTTTTAGTCTCTTCTTAGCTCATCATATAACCGTGTCACCAACACAACTAACCACATCAATCGAAGTGTAGCAAAAGCCCTAAACGACTGATTTACGCCAAGAGAAAAGGCTATTTTTTATACAAAGATTAATGATAGTACGTGGACTCACAACTTGACTTACCTATCATAAGATAGTTTTCACAGTCGTCATTAGGCCTGTTAATTCTAATTTGGCTAGACTGCTTCACCTAATTAACGTAGTATCAATGTCCTATTCAACTTATTTGTATTCTATATAAAGTTAGACGTTTATTATGTATGTATTCTTCTGAGCAACACTAACTGAAAAAGTTTAGTTGACAAGCTCAACAAGCTAAGCTGTAGGCATCTTTAGTGAAACTAGAAACTAAAGTGATGTCTTCAAATAGTGCCGTTATTCGATATGACAGGTACTTTAGTTTTATTGCCTGAAAAAGTATAGGGCACCTAACTACGCTTCTGCTGACAACTAAACCTCCTACAAACACCTTGCTATAAATCCAAGGTGTGTATTGCATTTTTTCAGTTATTTTAGGTGTTCAAAAATATGGATACAAATGTTTTACTTTCATATGCACTGGTATGTGTTATTTCTGCTGCTACACCAGGACCTGGAACGTTAGCAGTATTAACTCAAAGTATTCGTTTCGGTTTAAGACAGACTTTGCCTTTAATTATAGGCATTCAATTAGGGCTGTTTCTTATTGCCATAGCAGCTGTAAGTGGATTAGCTGTTGTTTTGAAGAAATCAATAGTTTTATATAATGTTATTCAATTTGCAGGGTTAATTTACCTCTTATATCTCGGCGTTATTTCATTAGTCGCAGCATATAAAAATACTAAGGTATCAGAGCCTACAATGAGTAGCTTTTCGTTAAGGCATGGACTAATTATTACCTGTTTCAGCCCTAAAACCTTGTTATTCTTTGCTTCTTTTTTTCCTTTATTTATAAATAAAGAATTTGCTTATTTAGAGCAAGTTTCATGGCTTATTAGTATTTTGTTAATTATAACACTATCAGTTCATATACTTTACTCTATAGTTATGGAAAAAATCTCATGGATGGTTTATGAATACTCCCAAATTTTTAACTTAATAGTTGGAATTTCTTTTATTATTTTAGTAATTCTTCTGTTTATTAGTTAAATAAAAGGTAAAGTCCAGGGCCTGTAGTAAATACATAATCAGGCCCATCCAATTATTTCCTGCTCTAATTGAGACTTACTTCTTATTTAAAAACAAGTGATAATGTCAGGAGACGGTAATTATTGCTTATCAGGCATATTAGACTATCAAATCCTGTTATACGTACTTTTATTCCTATATTGGCCAAGTTAGATATGGATAAACAAAAGTAGCCCACAGCTCTAGGAATACATATAGCCCCTAACTTAACAGCTTACTTACCGCCTCTGCTAACTCTTCATCATGCACCATTAAGGGTTTTAATCGCTCTGCCCGTAGCCATAAAATATCAACTAACGTCATCGCTTTATAATCACCAGGACTGACCCCTGTTAACAGTGATAGTGCCGTTACATGTTCACCAGGCCCTAATAGTTTTTTATATTTTTTACCTTTATGCTCTTCCTGTACTTGAACAGATCCACGGGCAATAATACCTAAAGCAGAAAAAGGCTTACCTTGTCTTAATATCCATTCACCACTGCTATATAAACCATGTTCCATGGCATTATTTAAGTTATTTCGAGTGGTTTCAGATAATTCCTTGCACCAGGATAATTGCCCTAATAACTGGCCCGGTGTGAATGGAGCAGAAAAACTTGACATTTTCTGCAGAGTTTTCATCCTTGCTTCTACATGCTTAATCATCCGTTTAGCTTCAGGAGAGTCTAGGACAGCTTGCTTAAGTTGCTCTCGTATAACTGCACGTTCTCGATTTAATAACAAACGAATGGCTGAATGGGTTTCCAGGGTATGAACAATTTCTGGAAAAGTTTCTCTTAGTTGCTGAATATATTCAAGGGTTTTCTTTTTATTTTCTTTCACTAGTAAGTTCACTTTAGTAGCTTCTGCTTCGTCAGGTGCTAGGCTGTTAATATGGTTTTCTAAACTATCTTGGGCTTGAATAAATCCTCTAGCAATTTCATAACCCAGTGCCAAGCGTGAAAAGCTTAATCTCAACGCTAGTTTCTTTAAACCTTTTACATTACGTAGCATATGCAACAAAGGTGGAGTATCCCATACTTTGTATAATGACTCCCGAGGTGCAATTACCGGCTCACCATCCAAAGCATGCTCGACTGCTTCAACTAATTTATTAGTTGACTGTTTACCTAAAGTACCTTGCTCAAACTGATGCCAATAGTGACGGCGCTCTGTTTCAAGTAGTCGTCTTCTGAAAGCAACTGATAAATCACTATCACTGATTGTATCTGATTCTTTTTCAGGTTCAGCTATTTCTGTTGGCTTTAACAAACCAGTAGTATGTTTTACTTCATCCCAATCAGCACCTTTTAAAAATTCATTTTCAACTAGCACAGGTAACATGCTAGTTAATTCTTCATTAATTTTTGATTGGGCTTTATCTACCGTGGCTTGCTTAGCTGGAGGTAGTTGATCTAACTTTAGTTTTTTTAATACCCAGCCCATGCTGGCACCATTAATTAATATGGTAAATACTACTATTCCAGCACACAAAAATAATATTTGATCACGTACATCCCTGGGTAATATATCATCCTGAGCAATAATTAATGCTAGCGCCAATGAGACAGCCCCTCTTAACCCACCCCACACTAACACAATTGCTTTTTCTCGGGTAATTCCAATGCCTATTCGTTTTAGCAGTGGCATAAATAAAGTCACAGCAAGTGCACGTATAACTTGAATACCTACATATAAAATAACCAACGCTATCCAAGCATTGATATCATCCAAATGTACTCTTGCTGCAATTAATACCCCTACTAATAAAAAAATTAAAGTATTGGCAATATGCGCCATCATTTCCCAAAAGCTATGGAGAAACTCTGCCACTTCTGGTGATATTCTCGTACGCCCAATACCAGCAAAGATAAGCGCTAAAGTAACAACTGCCACAATACCAGAAACATGCATTTGCTCTGCAGCAAAATAAACTAAATAAGCAGTAGCAATTGACAAGGTAATTTCTATCATTGGGTCATTAAAAACCCTACCAATCCATGCCATTACTAAAAATCCAGCCAAAACTCCCAAAATCAAACCAATACTCACCACCCAGGTGAAATCACCTGCTACCCCCAAAATATTAACGCTTTCTTGCTCACTAATTGCCACCGCCCAACCATAAAATAATGAAAAAAATACAATCGCAGTGCCATCATTAAGTAAAGACTCCCCTTCTATTAAAGTTTCCAGTCGCTTTCGCGAACTCACTTCTTTTAACATAGCCACAACAGCTACAGGATCCGTAGCACTGATCATGGCTCCAAACATTAAACACAAAGCCCAACTCCACTCCCATGGAAACGTCCATTTAGCCAGAGCAGCAGTCAAAGTTGTGGCCACAATTAATCCGGGAACAGCTAATAAAGCAATTTGTGCAAAAATTCTTCTAAATAGATGAACTTCAAGAGAGAATGCGCTTTCGAAAATTAACGTAGGTAAAAATAAAAATAAAATTAAATGCGGGTCAACCTCTGCTACTAGTTTTAATGTTCCATCCAATAGTGGAATGTGCTCCGTAAAAAAGCCACTACGTTGAATTAACCCAAGCCCAAGACCAATAACCAGTAAACATACAGAGTAAGGCATTTGAGTGCCTTTAATAATATTCCTCAGTGCAGCTCCTATAAGTAAGGCAATAATGATAAAAACTAATACGGAGATACCTGTATCATACTGCATGGTTACAACTTAACATTAGTAAGCACTGAAGATCAGTACTATTGTTATAGTATCGATATGCTATTGAGCAAAGGTTTATAGCTTTAGCTATACCTTCTTAATTATGATAGCTAATTCAACCGGTATAAGTGAGTTTATAATGGCTTATACAGCACCAATCAACGACATTAAAATACCTGATAAGCGTCAATTAATTAACTCCATCAATGATATATGCTTACTTTATTTAACCAGTAAACTTACGAAAACAGATTATCGTATTACCATTGAGGGGAGCTGGCCAACAACTGAAGAAATTGATCTTCCTTACCTCTACTTTGAAAATATTAATATGCCTAAAGCTAAAGATGCTGGTTATATTATCGAAACAAAAGCCGTTTTTAATTACTTTAATCAATATCCAGAAATAACAGATGAGATGTTTAATTATGAGTTGAGAGCACTTGCTCGCAGCTTTTGTGTGCCAGGCTCTGTATGGCACTGCTTAGGTTTTAGCTACTTTTCTTTTGATTTTTTATTTGCATCAAGAATTAATGAGTATTCCCGACAAGTTAGCTTCCCTCCAGACTATCAGTATTTAACTGATAAGCAATTTCCTTATTATGCTTGCTTACAACTAGCAGAAAAAGAAGTAACAGGGGTGGTTTTAGGCAAAGAGCACGGTCAACTTATTTTCAGATTTTTTGAAGATTATACAGGGGCAGCTCCCCAATGGCTGCCTAGTACAGGTGATGAACTCTATATTGATGATGCCAACCAGCATTCTATTGTGCTGTTCGAACATGATTTACTACTAGTACCAGAAGAAACCACTATTATTCCTGATTTCTTTAGTGAACAGGCTACAGATATCTCTGAAGAAGCCATCACAGCTCATTTTTCCAATCTTTTTTTACACACAACGCCACATAAACTCGATATAACAGCCAAAGCCAATAATGTCGTTTCATTACAACCGATCAGGCAGCATTATCAAGCTGCTGAAACCGAAGACCTATCAGTAATCACTCATGAAGCTGATGAACCAACCACTGAAGGATTGTTAACAGTTTTGATTCTTGCCATCTGCCTCGCAGTATCCGCTTTCCTTTTTGAAGCCTATGTTCTGTAATTCAAATCAAAAGCTCAGTAAAATACCCAGCTTCAATTTGAATATAGACTTAACGATAGCCAATGGTGACAGCATTAATTTTTGACTCTGGTGTAGGTGGCTTAAGCATCTTTCAAGCAGTATCACGGTTAATACCACAACTTTCCGTGGTGTATGCCAGTGATAACGCAGCTTTTCCCTATGGCACCAAAGATGCTGACTGGTTACAGCAGCGGGTAGTTGATTGTGTACATGCTATTAGCAACCGTTGTTCGTTCGATATTATTATTATCGCCTGTAATACTGCTAGCACTATTGTGCTGCCTAGTTTACGTAGCTGTTTCGAAATCCCAGTTGTAGGTGTGGTTCCAGCAATAAAAACAGCAGCCCAGGAAACCAAAACCGGGTGTATTGGCTTACTTGCGACCCCCGGTACTGTGACCCGTCCTTACACTGATCAATTGATTAAAGACTTTGCTAGCCATTGCCAGGTGATCAAAATCGGCTCTACTGAGATGGTTGAACTAGCTGAACAGAAGTTAAGGGGCGAGCAAATTTGCCTTAACCGGCTGACTGCTGTTATTCAACCCTTATTTGATCAATCACAGGCCCATCCAGCCTCCTCTACTCATCAACCTGATCAGGTCGTGCTTGGCTGTACTCACTTTCCTTTGCTTCGAGAAGAATTACAACAACTAGCTCCCGATATAAGCTGGGTGGACTCAGGCACCGCTATTGCCAATCGAGTCGCCTCTTTACTACCACATATAACCCATATAGCAAACGACTCTGTTGGCTCTGCAACCAATCCAGTTCACTTAAAAAGTAATGGCCATATCGCCTTGTTCACTGAAGCGAACCAACAAATAAACCGGCTAATACCTGCGCTAAAACTGTTAGGAATTGAAGAAGTCGATTATTTAAATCTACCCGTTTAAATTTTAAAGCTACCGACTAACTTTTGTAACTTAGTCGATTGTTCATCTACCTCACCACAGGCTTGCAAGGTTTGTTGTAAACAATCAACTGATTCTTGGTTTAAGTGATTGATATGGGTAATTTCCTCATCCAAAGTACCCACTACTGAGGTTTGCTCTTCTGTTGCAGTCGCAACAGATTGGTTCATGCCATCTATTTCACCAATCACTGAATTGACTTCATTTAACATATTGCCCGCTTCATTCACCACATTCACACTTTGTCTGCTAAATTCCTGGCTTTTATTCATTGTTTCTACTGCTGTATGAACACCACTTTGTAACTCTTCAATCATACTGTGAATTTCTTGAGCAGACTCTTGGGTACGATGGGCTAGCCCTCTCACTTCATCAGCAACCACGGCAAAACCACGGCCAGCCTCACCTGCCCTGGCAGCCTCAATTGCCGCATTTAAAGCTAATAGATTGGTTTGCTCACTAATCCCTTTAATGACCTCTAATATTTTTCCAATGTTTTCAGTGTTAGCACTTAAGTTTTGAATGTGATCACTTGAACTAGTTATATTGCTCGACAGCTGTTCTATAATTTCAATGGATTGGCTCATTACAGTTTTGCCTTCCACCGTTGTATGCTTCGCTTCCGAAGCGCGATCAGAAGCTGATGCTGCATTTTGAGCAATTTCATGTGCTGCAGCACCTAACTGATTAATTGCTGTAGCAATACTACTAGTGCGGTGTGACTGTTCATCAGATTTATTCATGCTGGTTTCAGTCCATGACAACACTTTTTGAAATAACTCTGCTAGCGTAGCACTAGCTTGTGCAACGTTTTTTATAGACTCATGTATTCTACCAATGAATAAATTGAAATTATCGGCAAGCTGACCTAACTCATCCTTTGAGTTAACTTTAAGTCGCTTGGTTAAGTCTCCCTCTCCTGCTGCAACATCACTCATTGCAATAGAAATATCTGCAAGTGGTTTTAAGACCACCTTCATCATAAAACTCAGCAAGCCTACAATGAGTAATATGCCAACAAGGGTAAAAGTAACTGCCGACATCATAAACTGGTTAATAGCAGCAAATGCTTTTCCTCTATCCACTACCAAACCAATATACCAATCAACGGTTTTAATACCAGATATAGGCACAAACATGGTTAGCGCATCCATTTCTTCTACAATGGCCCGCTGCAAACCGCTATTCTTTATATCAATTTTTTTATTGCCATAGAAATCGCTAATGTTTTTTTCAACCCATTCACCATTAGGGTGAATAATAATTTTTCCATCACCAGTTGCCAGAAAACCATAACCTAAACCACCAAAGTCTTCTTTATTAACCATTTCAGAAATACTTTTTAGTGAAATATCTCCCCCTGCCACGCCAATAAAACTACCTTGCTGTTTGACATTGCTAACAGCAGTAATTAGCAGCTCTTTTGAGTCAGCATCAACGTATGGCTCGGTAAATGTATTAGCGTTTTTAGCTTTGGCTAGTTGATACCATGGCCGCTTACGTGGATCATAATCTGCACCACTGGGTTTATCATTATTATCAATAAATTTACCATCCTGCTCCCTGCCCACATAAACTGAATCAAACTGACTAGACCAACCTGCTTGGTCCACAATGGCCCTTACCCTTTGATCATCAACAGGCTTATCCAGACTTTTAGCTACTGCATCCATTATTTGCAGTTTATTGTTCATCCAGTCAGCAATACTATGGGCAGTTAATCCTGCTAATTGCCCTAAGTCTTTCACCAAGTCTGACTCTGTTTGGCTTTTAATTAATATATACTGGGATCCACTAAACCCAGCAAATGCAACTACCATTACAGCTGAAGCAGCAAAAAGTATTTTGTGGGTAAACTTCATAGGTAACCTATATTACTTACCATTCAGTTATTACCAAATCAGAACCTGTTAATACTACTTGTGATGGCTTAAGTAATATTGGCAGGCCATCTATACCTTTATATATAACTTATGCAGAATCCATCCTTAAGAATAGCTTAATAAAATGAAAATGCTTGTTATAATGCTTTTTTAGGATATGGACAGGCAAGTTACAATGAAAAAGTTAACCCAACAGGACTGGGAACACCGCAGCAAACAATTATCTTTCCCTAATCAAGCATTTATTAACGGCCAATGGCAAGCAGCCCAAGCCGGGGCAGTCTTTAATTGCATTAGTCCAATCGATGGCCGAATACTAAGTGAAGTGGCTAGTTGTACCCAAACAGATGTCGATTTGGCTGTTGCTGCAGCTAGAAATGCCTTTAATCAACAACTATGGTCTGGTCTCCCCCCTACAAAACGTAAAAAAATACTGCTTAAGCTGGCTAAGTTGATTTCCCAAAACCAGGAAGAGTTGGCTTTATTAGAAACCCTGGATATGGGAAAACCCATTAACGACAGTCTAACTATTGATATCCCTGCTGCAGCCCAATGTATCCAATGGCATGCAGAAGCCATAGATAAAGTATATGGTGAAATTGCCCCGACTGCAGCAGACACAATTGGTCTAGTCACCCGTGAACCGGTTGGTGTCGTAGGCGCAATCGTACCCTGGAATTTTCCTTTGCTGATGGCTTGTTGGAAAATCGCACCTGCCTTAGCAGCCGGCAACAGTGTTATTTTAAAACCATCAGAAAAGTCACCATTAACTGCATTAAAGTTAGCAGAGTTGGTTCACCAAGCAGGCATTCCAGCTGGTGTTTTTAATGTATTACCTGGGCTAGGCGAAGACGCTGGCAAAGCTATTGCACTTCATCCAGATATAGACACTTTAGTGTTTACGGGGTCAACTCGTACTGGCAAACAACTATTGATGTATTCGGGCCAATCCAATATGAAACGGGTATGGATTGAAGCAGGTGGCAAAAGTCCTAATATTGTTTTTGCTGATGCCCCTGATTTAAATGCCGCTGCCAAAGCAGCTGCCCAAGCTATTTGCTTCAATCAAGGAGAAGTTTGTACTGCAGGCTCACGCTTATTAGTAGAAAGCAGTATTCAAAACGAGTTTGTTAAATTAGTACAACTAGAGTTAGCCAGCTGGCAACCAAGCCACCCTTTAAACCCTGAAACCCAAATAGGTGCAGTTATTGATCAAACTCAACTGCAAACTATTTTAAATTACATTCAATTAGGTAAAGAGGAAGGCGCCCAATTAATAACTGGTGGTAACCAATGTTTACAAGACAGTGGCGGTTTATTTGTAGAGCCTACTATTTTTGATAATGTCACCAACCAAATGCGCATTGCCCAAGAAGAAATTTTTGGCCCAGTGCTGTCTTGTATCAGTTTTAACTCTATAGAAGAGGCAATTAACATTGCCAACGATAGTCAATACGGTCTTGCAGCAGCAATTTGGACTAAAGATATCAGCAAAGCTCACCGAGTAGCTAAGGCATTACGGGCTGGATCAGTCTGGATTAACCAGTATGACGGTGGTGATATGACGGCACCATTTGGCGGTTATAAACAGTCAGGTAATGGAAGGGATAAATCACTCCACGCCTTTGATAAATACACGGAAATTAAAGCGACCTGGATTCAGTTATAAAAATAAATAATAAGCTCCTTTATAGGAGCTTATTACACTCTTGCTTACTATTTTTCTTAAAACCTTTTAAAACTCATCCCATTCGCCATCATCTTCATAAGATACTGATGACTGGTGATTTTTAGACATTTTATGTTGTGTAACTGGCGATTTATACTGATTTATAGGCTTATTTCCTGGTCCTATAGTGTGAGTATGGCTATTATCACCACTTACTGTAATGACAGAATTGGCATCTAGACTGAAAAAGTTCATCAATCTATTCATTTTTTCTGCATGCTCATACTGGCTGCAGAAGATTCCTCTACTAATGCAGCATTTTGCTGAGTCATTTCATCCATTTGAGAAATGGCAGAGTTAACTTCATTAATACCAGACTCTTGCTCTTGAGCACTAGCTGTAATTTGATCAACCATCTTGCTGACTTTATCAACTGACTCAATTATTTCATTGAGTGTTTCACCCGACTTTTTAACTAACTCTGTACCATCATTAACCTTTAGCACACTATCTCGAATAAGGTTTTTGATTTCTTGAGCTGAAGTTGCAGAGCGTTGAGCCAAATTACGTACTTCTCCTGCCACCACAGCAAAACCTCTACCATATTCACCAGCTCTTGCTGCTTCAACTGCACTATTCAATGCTAACAAATTAGTCTGAAATGCAATTTCATCAATTACACCAACAATATCTTCAATTTTTTTGCTAGCCGTATTAATTTCTTCCATAGCAAGTACAGCTTGATTTACAACCTCTCCACCACTTTCTGCTTTTTCTTTAGCAGTTACTGACATCCGATTAGCTTCACGGGCATTTTCTGCATTACTTCTTACCGTGCTAGTCATCTCTTCCATACTAGCAGCAGTTTCCTCTAAAGAAGAGGCCTGCTCTTCAGTACGTGAACTTAAATCTTCACTACCCTGTGCTATTTGTTGGGCACCTGAGGCAACGGCTTCACTAGCAGACATAATTTCACCAATAATCTCAGTGAGACGCTCTATGGTAGAATTAGCATCAGCTTTCAATTTAGCAAAATCACCTTGGTAGTCTTTATCAATTTTCTCAGTTAAATTACCATTAGCTAATGCATCTAATACCCTAGCGGTATCATTAACCACCTATTCAGCAATATCAACCAATTTATTAATCCCCAAACTTAAATTACTAAAAAAACCCTCTTTATTTTTTCTTCAATACGCTTGGTTAAATCACCATTCACCGCTGCTGTGACAACACTATCAATCTCTTGTTCAATAGCCAATTCCTGAGTTCTATCTGCCCATTCAACAACGGAACCTAAACGCTCACCAGAATCACTAAATACTGGATTCACAATAATACGCATTGTTCTATCACCAAGAGTTAACTGGCTTTCAAAGGCACTATTCAAATCTTTCAGGATATTTCGCTGATGAGATGGATTTTTATGAAATACATCAATACAAGTTCCTACTAATTTATTGATATCAAAATTATTCAAGCCTTTCTTTATATCATCTTCAGCATTTCGCAACATTATATCTAATGAATTATTTAAATAAACTATTTCTAAATCATTATTTGCAATCATAACACTTGATGTAACACTGTCCAATGCTTGTTTCACTCTACTATTTTCGGCTGCAAGATGTTGTGTTTCTTTATCTTTCGCCAATTTCTCAGTTTGATCGTCCCACTCAACTACCGAACCTAGTCGCTCACCATTTTTATCTAGAATTGGAGTGGAAATTATATTAAAAGTACGCCTACCTACAGAAATTTTACTTTTATAAGTGCTAGTTAGCTCATTCAAAACTTTACGTTGATGTGCAGGATTTTTATGAAACCGGTCAATTGATCCTCCTAGTAAATTATTTGAATCAAAATTGTTAATTTCCTGCTTTATATCAGCTTCTGCTGCTTGCATCATTTCAACCGCTGACTCATTCATGTAAATAATATCAAAATTATTATCAGCAATCATGACATTAGTAGTTGCCACATCCAGTGCTTGTTTAACTCGGGAGCTTTCTTTCATTTGCTTTTGTAAACTATCTATATTTTCTTTGAGTTTTGCTTGTAAATCGACTAATCTGGTTATGACCGTACCTACTTCATCTTTAGACTGTAAAGATGTTACGTCTCTCGATTTATAATTACCTGAATTAATATCATCAAATATTTCTAATATAGTGCGAAGCCCTCGATTAATAACTTGATTAAACCACCAAGTAAATAATAATCCTATGCTTACCAATGCCAAAATAATTAATAAATGTTCTGTTCTTTCAGCTTTGATTGCCTCTAATTTTAATGACAGCAGTCTGGAGGTATTGGAGTCTATTTTTTGAAACAATTTATTTGACAGCTCTATTACTAGAGAGCCTTTAGAAAAAAGAATACTTCCAGATATACTACTCTCAACTCGAGTAGCCGTTGCATTTAGTATATTATCATTAATTTCTTGTAAAAAATATTTATTGCAGAATCCAATTCCTTTTCATAGTTTACAAGATTTTGTTTAAGTTCAATGTCATTGGTATTACTGTAAGCTATAACTAACATCTTTTTAAGATTACTGATATAACTCTTAACATTCCTAATATGTAGTTTTAATTCAACTCTTTGGTCAAATGTTATCTCTTGTTTATTTATTATCTCTGTTGCGCTCCCCCTAAGCTGGCCTAACTCATTAATTAAAACAGGAAGAACATTTACTTCAACATTAAATAAGTAGTTATTGGCAACAGAAGCATCTAAAATTAACTTAGACTGAGTACTATCATGCAATATAAGATCATGAATTTGTTTAATTAACTGATTGTGTGTATTGAAAGATTGAGTAGCCTCTATATTAAAGGAAGTCAGTTTTAGGTTTTCCCATTCATTTTTAATCGATGATAGCTTATGGTTTATAATCAATACTGAGCTATGTTTAACATCAAGTTGTTTTAAATTTTCTAGATTATTTTCGATATTATTTCGCTCAGATTGTATCTGTGATGCTAGATTTTTATTACCATTAAGATAAGCATTTGTTAAATCACGATGCTTCGCCAGACTCATTTGCAAAGGATAAGTATTAATTAAATATTCCTTACCAACCATCTGCTTTTCAACAAAATTAATGTGGTAATTTTCAGAGTCAAGAAAAAATTTCAATAACATTACCGTTGGAATAAATAATATTATTGAGTATATAGATAACTTAAATGAAAGATTTAAGTCTTTCACCCATTGAGATAACTTTTTTTCCCATCATGTTGAGGTCCTCCCTTGACTCTTAACAAGGTTAGCTAATCACTAATATCCTGCCAACTTAGAAAAGATCTGATTTTTAAAATTTAGTCATATAGAATAATAAAGATACAAGCGCTATCCTAACAGCGCCTATAATGAAGGAATTAAGAAAAATATATGATCTGAAAACTGTTGGATTTTTTAAAATCAGCCAAGTAACATATTATTTATCATAATTTTTTATATTTATACAGCTTCTTGCACTGATTCAGTTGACTCTTGATTTTGACTAAACTCAATACCAACTTTTGATTCAAATATTTTAAACTGATCCAAGCAGTATAAACCGGATTCACTTCGTATTAACATTGATTTAACATGCTTAGCTATTTTTTTAATTTCAAAATCTGATGTTTCTGATTTAAGCAAATTTACTATATCTGTACCTATTAATATTCTTGAGTTGAACTTTTGTTTTGCTATTAGTTTCACACTACTCTCAATAGCAGAACCAGACATTGTATTATTGGTAACCTTGAATTCACCATAAGCAGTACTACTATGCAACATATCACCAAAACTAAAGAGGAGTCCCTGAATATGCTCTAAAGCAAGTAATTCATGCAGTATCAATAGCTTAATATCGTCCTGACTATAACCACTATCAAATGGCCTTACTCTGACAAATGCTTCTTTTAGTTTATAACAATATACATTTAACTCTTTAGATACATCATGCTGAAATATATTTTTTATTGCTTTTAGTACGGCAGCATGTTGGTATTTTTTTATAATTGAAGAAAGATCTATATACGTCACTACCGCATCTTTTATCATAAATAGACTCCATTTAAATTTTTTATTTATAATATGCCATTAACCTACTGTTTTTCCCCAAACTAGCTTAGAAATAACCATACCTGTTAATTTTTGGATAGTCCATAGATAGTTTATATATTTTACCTAATTTACCATATTGCTTACATAGAGGTTTAAATAAGACAGTATTATGTCTAATAATTTGTATCCCACATTCACCAGACCTCTGCCATACTGAATTATCAAATGGTCTCAATATACAAACTTTCTCAGAATTAAGTATTCTACTTAAACTAAATAATATCAACCTCCGATATATTATTTATAAGTTACAATATAAAACACGAAAATCATATGCCCAAAGCATAAGACAAACTGATATTGACTTAGGTTCAATTTTTAAAATTACAGTGGATAACATTTCTGATAAATGAACTATAATTATAGTAGTTAGGTAATAACACAACCAAAAGAATATATAAAACAATAGCTTATTCAATATTAGCAATAAGCATCCAATCTGCCATAAAATTGTATAATAGTATACATAAAACAGATTCGGTTTGGTATCATCTTATATGCAAGACAAACTTTTCTTAATTTTATTAGTTAACTACTCTCTAGTTATTAGTGTCATTGCTTTTATTGCCTTAAAGCAACTAAATAAAATTAACAAAAAAGGAAAAGATTATTTGTCAAACAAATATAATATTATAGAAAAATACTTAAAGCTAAATTTAGATGAAATTTCAGATGAAATTAGCCTTAACGGAGATTTAAGTACTAAGGAATTTTTGAAATTAAAAATATCAAAAAGGCACATTTTATATCTTAGGCGAATTTTATTCAACTCAGAGATAGAACTTTTTCAACACGCCATAAACAATGAAAAAATATATTCAATAAAAACAGAATATAACTCTTTTATTGAAAGAACACATAGAGAAATCAGCAAATTAGTAGAAAAGAAGCAAGTAGATTACATTACTTATTTAAATAACCAGTTGCAATTACTAAATGAACAACAATCCTATCATGGCAAGTCAACTTTAAGTAATGCTTCTATTGTAGGTTTGACGTTACCTAATTTTTTAACATTAAGGAAAGAGCTTATTAAACTTGAAGTTTCTGCATTAAAAAGAAAATTAGAACAAAATAATTTCCACCATTTTTTGCACGAGAGATATAAAATACTCTTTAACAAACTTCTATCTACTAATGAAAAAATTGATGTAGAAAAAATAAATGATATATACATCATAAATCTAGAAAAAAAACATACTAAAGAGATTAAGTCTTACCAAGATAAAATCAAAAAGCTCGAAGAGCTAAAAGAATCTTATGAAACTATAATTGACGAATTAAGTAATAAAGGAGTGCCCAAAATAGATGACAGCAAACTAAATGATGAAATACTGCAAAATTTCACTAATTTAATCAAAGCCTCAAATGAAAAGATATTATCTCTTGAAAAAGAAATTAAAGATTATGAGCTAGCCATTTCAGAAATAAATGCAAAAAATGACCGACTTAAGAAAAAAGATACTTCAGCTATTGACTCAGATGATATTGAAGAGAAAAAAATGCTGCAAGAGTTCTTTGAAGATATAACTAAACTCACTAAGAAGATAAATAACTTAGAGAATGAAAAACTTACTCTTGAACAACAACTAAAAGAAAAAAATAAAATTATCCTCTCACTTAAGTCATCAGACTACAAACAAGCTTACGAATCCGCTATTAGTAAGCTAAAAATGCTAAACCATTCCTATGAAGAGCTTGAAGAAATGTATATTAAACTGTTGAAACAGCACCAAAACCAGGGAACAGATATAAAGAAAGTAAGTTAATCACGAGATTCTTAGGGTTTTGACGAAGCAGTTTGCTTTATGTTCTTTGAGCCTTAATGATTTTTCAAGATTTTAAAGTAAGCTAGGGTTTGTTAACACTATAAGCCTATAAGTGATAACACCCCCTAAAAGTCTTCGTGAATGGTATACTATGCAGCGACCCAACTTCTTTGCCCTGTAAATCTAGCGCTTAAGTATTCCATTTGATCACCTAAAATATTACGGTTAGCAAGATACATAAATTCAAAAACATTGGGCTTGAATGGAATTGCTAACAATTGCATACCGGCTTGTTCTGGTGTACAACCGCCTTTATAACCATTACAACGTTGGCATGCAGCGACTACATTCGTCCAAATGTCAGCACCACCTTGCACTCTTGGAATAATATGATCACGAGTTAACTCTTTATCTGTAAATATTTCTCCACAATACATACAATGAAACTCATCACGTCTAAATAAAAGAGAGTTACTTAGTGCTGGCGTAAAATTTTTCTTTTTATAATTGCCGTCACAAGCAATTATCGGTGCTAAATCCAATTCTGATCGAGACCCGTTTTGATTGAAGCCGCCCCTCAAATTGTAACTCTTTTCCCCTAATGACCACAGTACCTGTTGTTTAACATACAGTATTGCAGCTTCATTTTTTGAAAGCCAGGAAATTGGTAAGCCTGATTTATTTAAACGTAAGATTTTCATTATCACTACTCACTGATATCTCTATTATTTTCACCAGTAGAACTGAATGGATTTGTAGAGGGTTACTAGTTTCATTTTATTCCTTTATTAGGGTGCTTATATAAATACACTTTCAGATTAACCCTTTAAGATATAATTAAAACGAAGGGCATATTATGGGCACAAGGCACACTGCCTTCTTGAAAGGCATACTCTTACTTTCTATTAGGCATAAAAAAACCCGGAGCTTGTATGCCTTCCGGGTTCTTTTAAAAGTTTATCTTTCAAAAACTACCTTAGAAGGCTCATGCGCCTCCTAAAGTTAGAGACGCAATTACT
The DNA here is from genome assembly GCF_011009015.1 of Spartinivicinus ruber. NCBI lineage: Bacteria > Pseudomonadati > Pseudomonadota > Gammaproteobacteria > Oceanospirillales > Zooshikellaceae > Spartinivicinus > Spartinivicinus ruber. The sequence goes on along the minus strand of NZ_CP048878.1, from coordinate 166,370 downwards.
GGATTGGTTCCTGGTTCAGGTCATAGCTACCCTTGCCCGTACCTATTGTTAGGCAGTGTACCCTGGATAAATATGACTGATTTGACGGTAGTTGTTGCATCTCTTGTTACCGAATATACTCTTTATAAATAATGTCTTAAGGACGTTCTCTGATTGTAAACGTTTTCTACGTGTTTGTTTAAAATTTAGGTATCTTAATGCTATAAATAATAATGTCAAGCCTTTAGGGCACCTTTATTCAACTCGGTATCCAACCCCATGCACTGTTTTAATTATTGCAGGATTCTTAGGGTCCACTTCTATTGCCTTCCGTAGTTTTGATATATGCTGGTCTAAAGTACGACTTGATGCAATATAGCCACGCCCCCAACAGTGATTAAACAAAGCATCTCGATCAACTACTTTACCTCGCTCTACATATAATAAGCTGAGAATCTTGATATCTCGTAAGCTCAGATCAATTATTTGCTCTCCCCTTTGAGCCCTCAGCTCATCAGGGTAAATAACTAAACCAGAAATTGTAAATGTACTGACTTTTGTTACTTTGGACTGTAACCGTAAATAACGACGAGTCACGGCACGAATTCTTGCGACAACCTCTCGGGTGCCAAATGGTTTCATAATATAATCATCAGCTCCTAACTCCAAGCCAAGTACCTGATCAATTTCTTCCGATTTGGCAGTAATAAAAATAACTGGGATATCTTGATTAATTTGTCGAATTTCACGACACAAAGTGTAACCGTCTTTCTCTGGCATCATTATATCCAATAGAACTAAATCAGGATGCTCAGCCTGAAACAGCAGCCATGCTTGTAGACCGTTTTCTGCAAGAATACAGTAGTATCCCTCATTGCTGAGCAAGTCGTTTAATCCTTCTCGGATAAAAGTATCATCTTCAGCTATTAACACTTTCATTGATATATACCCATCATTCAGACGAGACATTAATACTCAAGACAAGGCAAGTACCCACTTCCATACCTGAAAGGGTTAAGTCTCCTCCATGTAGCCTTGCTAATTGCCTGGCAATATTCAACCCAATACCAGTACCACTAATACCATCGGTTAGTTTTGAACTTACTCTGTAGAATGGTTCAAAAATTCTATTACGGGCATACGTAGGAATTCCAGGCCCATAGTCTTGAACTGTTATTTTACAATGTTCATTCAGCAATTGAGTAGTTACACTAATATTTTTCCCATCATGTGCATATTTTTCAGCATTACTGAACAAATTATTCAGTATTTGCTCAATTACTCCTTTATCAAAATAAACAGGCTGTTCAGCAGAATAACTAACCTCAAACTGCATACCTTTATTATGAAGAGTAGCTTCAAAAGCGACTATCGTGTTTTTAACACATTCATCAATAATACCTGGCAGTTTATTTATTTTAATTGCATTACGCTGAGCCCGAGAAAAATTAAGTACATTTTCAATTAACCTTGAAAGGCGCAAGCTCTCTCCCGTAATTACCTTTAAGTATTTACTTTGTTGCTGATCTTCCTCATATAACTGATCAGTTAATAACTCTGCATACATTCGTATATTAGTCAGTGGTGTTTTTAGCTCATGAGAAACTTGATTAACAAAGCTTACTCGTTGCTGTGCTTGAATCATTTCTCGTTGTTGTTCACGGTAAAAGTAAACACCTAAACCAATTAGCGCAATCATAAAAGCCAACAAACCAGTTAAAGTACCAACCCAATTTAGATTAACCATTTTTGAATTATCACCAAAATATGCAACCTTCCAATTCGCTAACGGTGGCGACAAATAACGGGTTCCTAACGCTTGTTCATTTTCTTTAATAACATAGCTACCCCACTGATACAGGATATTTGATTTATCATTAAGCAACCGAATTGCAGATTGATGCAGGCTTTTACTATATTGAGATGCATCTGGTAAACGATTAATTAAGTCTGATAACATTCGCATTCGGTTTAAATCAAAACCAATCACCCGATTTAGCGAGTCTTTTACCCAGAATAATAATCGGTGGTGGTTCCCTGAATACCAACTAATCCAACCACTAGATAAAATATTAGGTGCAAAACTCGCTACTGCTTTCTTCTGACTAGCAGGACTGGCAAAAGCTTCTACTTCTAATCGTGCCGTACTGTCAGTAGATACCTGCAACTGCTGTGCTTCGTCTTGGCTGGCCAAGTGCTGAAATAGCTCTGGATTACTCCATATGGGTTTGGTTTGGCTAATAAAATTCTCCTCCTTAATTGATATTTGATTATTGGAAGGAAATAGTAAGCTTCCTGAATTCGCTAAAATAAAAATATTCTGCACTAAAGGTGAGGCTTGCAAATAGTCCCTTACTTGATCGGTTAATTTCGACTGCTGTAAATTAGCCAAGGTTTGCTGATCCGATCTTAATTGTATTTCAAGTTGTTCAAAGTAGGCTTGTAACTCTCGTTCCACTCTTTTCAGTTGTGAGTCTATTAAGCTTTGCGCTTGATGAGCCTGAACGATCTGCTCATTTTTTTGTAACTCATAGCTTAACCAGGAAAGAATACAAATAGGTAGGGTAATAAGTAACACCAACACATATTTAATTTTCTGTTGTGCCGTCAGTTTTCTCATTTCACTCCTCAGAGAATAATGCAAAACTACCTCAAATTAAGCTTCCTCTCCCTCCCTTTGGGAGAGGAAGCTTGATTAGGCTAATAACTCTGTTGCTTAGCCCGTTTGTATTGTTTCTCTTTCAGCAGTTTCCGATTTTTATTCCAATCAGCCTCAGATTCAAGTGCAGCTGCATCACCCAATACTTCTTCCTGTTGTTTTTTCAATTTTTCAGATTTCACTATTTTTGACTCTTCAGCAAGATAATCAGCACTCTGTTTTAACGCAGCTTTTGCTGCAGGAATATTACCTTCATCTCTTAGCCTGATCGCTTTCTTAGTCTCCTCATTTGCTACCTGTTCAACAGAATCTTCATAGACATCTTTATTAATTGCTTCCACAACCTGTTGCTTAGATTGAGAAAAACTTGCTACAGCTAACCCTGACAGAGCCTCCTGTTTTTTGTTAAACATGTTGTTATAGTTTACTTGTACTGAAGCTATGTCTTTTTGCTGGCCAGCTTTACCTGGTGGCACTTCCACTTCTAGAATCAAGTATTTTTCTTGAGTGCTATACAACTGATTAAGTCGGGTTCTTACTTTATTGCCAATCACTTCTCCCTCACGGCCAAGAATTCGAATCGGCCGAACTCCACTGGCACAATGAATTTCAATATTCACCCCCTGAGCAATCACAGATAAAACATCACCAAATTCACTATGAAATATTTTTGCCAGATCCTGAGCATTTTCTACAAAAGCATGGTTACCATCACTATATCCAGCTAGTTGGGTCATTAAATCTTCATTATAACCCAGTCCTAAACCAATAGTGGTAACACTAATGCCCTCTTTAGCTAGTGAAGCGCCTAACTGACCAAGCTCAGACGGTAACTGAGGCCCCACATTAGCTAAGCCATCAGATAATAAAATAACCCGATTTACTCGGTTAGCACTGATATATTTACGAATTTCATCAGCACCTTTACTAACTCCCGCAAAAAGAGCTGTTGATCCATTTGCCTGAATCTGTCTTATCATATTGGCAATATTTGTCTTATTAACCACTTTAGTAGCAGGAACTACTACACTCACAGTAGTGTCATAAGTCACTACAGAAACGATGTCCTCCGCCCCTAACTGATTAATTGCCATAATCGCTGCATCTCTGGCATGACGAATTTTATTGCCCTGCATAGAACCTGATTTATCTAGGACAATAGCTATATTGGTAGGGGTTCGTTTAACTGTGGCTTGATCTGGTTTAATACCTGTTAATGAAATTTTCACAAAAGCTTTTTGTGCTTTATCTGCTTCTAATACTGGGGTGGCTAAATCTACTGCCAGATTAATGGGCTCTACTCTCGCGCTGGCAATAGTTGCAACCAGCATTAAGCTGCTTACCACACCTGCGGCGAGTTGTTTGAAATTACTTACTTTCATGGCTACTCTCCTGATTGATTAGCTGTTATCTTCCACTGTAATGGCTAAACCCCATGCTGTGGTCAGACAAAAGTAAGTGATATGTAAAATGTTTGTAAAAGCTGTTGTAAGTCTTTTTGGTGCTTTCAAGGAGAGTAGCAAAATCAATGTACAGCAAATATCAAGGTGATCCAAAACCTGCATCAGCTATGTGAAACTAGAAACCAGTTGCAATATAATTTTTTATTTCCTATCCAATATTACAGGTCCGGTACCTTCTGCAGCCAATTTGTCATCTTCATTGTAAATTGGACAGTTTTTCATTGATAAACATCCGCAGCCAATGCAGCCTGTCAACGAATCCCGCAGTCGCTCAAGATATGCAATGCGCGCATTGATATCATCCCGCCAGCTGGTTGATAGTAACTGCCAGTCTTCCATTGTGGGGGTACGGTTATCCGGCAATGCAGCAAAAGCTTTTTTGATAGACGCTAAACTAATTCCCATTTTTTGGGCTGCTTTTATCACCGATATTCTCCGTAGCACATCAGGCTTGTAACGCCTCTGATTACCAGCATTACGCCAGCTACGGATAAGCCCCTTTTCTTCATAGAAGTGTAAGGTGCTTACTTTAAGCCCGCATCGTTTGGCAACTTTACCAACGCTCCAAGTCGCTTGTTGCATAGGACCTCCAGAGTTTTTTAAATAATAGTGAAAAAAACACTTTACCTCAAGTTAACTTGAGGTTTTATCCTGCAACGGAACAAGAGCACTAGCCAACAAAACAAGGAGAAAACCGTATGTATCTTGAGCATGTAAACCTAGTGGTATCAAATATCCCTAAAGTACTGGCTTTTTATCAAGCAGCTTTTCCCCACTGGAAAATCCGTACAGAAGGTAGCGGTCATTGGAATGGCAAGCCTCGAAACTGGATACACTTTGGTGATGATTATCACTACATCGCATTTAGTGATCATGGCAAAGGGGAAAATAGGAATTTAGAAGGCCATCAAGTTGGGTTCGCCCACTTTGCCTATGTCACCAACAGTATTGAAACCACAATTTCTCGTCTCAAAAGTGCCGGTTTTGAAATCCACAAAGAAGGTGTAGAAGAGCCATACCGCAAGAATGTGTACTTTCTTGATCCAGCAGGCTACGAAGTAGAGTTTGTTGAGTATTTAAGTGATATTCCTGAGCAAAGAAACCTTACACGTTAATATACCCTTCCCTTTGAAGTTACCAAAAAGGAGAGCATATGAAAATTTTAGCATTTGCAGCAAGTAATAATAAAAGTTCTATTAATCAACGACTAGCGTTGTATACAGCTAATCTGATCGACAATGCCAAAGTTGAAACACTGAATATTAATGATTACGAAATGCCCATCTTCAGTGACGAGAGAGAAGCACAATTGGGGCAACCCAAAGAAGCTAAAGCATTTTTCAATAAGCTTGCTGAAGCAGATGCTATTATTGTTTCTTTTGCTGAACACAACGGTACTTTTACAGCTGCTTTCAAAAATCTGTACGATTGGACCTCCCGAATTAACAAATCCATATTCGGTAATAAACCAACTATTTTTCTTGCGACCTCACCTGGCCCCAGTGGTGCCCAAAGTGTTCTAAGAGCCGCCGTGGAATCAGCTCCCTTCATGGGAGCTGATATTAAAGACAGTGTTTCTATTCCAAACTTCTTTAATAATTTTGATACAGAAAATAATCGACTTATCAATCCAAAATTTGAAACAAAAATAAAGCATGCTGTAGCTCAATTGACCAATTCGGTTGTTCCAGTTGTTTATAAGTAACATTGAGTTCAGGTCATGTATTGCCATATCTGCTGATGGCCCCCTAAACAGTACCCTGTTCTAAAGCAATACAACATCTTCAGGGAGCCATTGATACAGTAAGATATTTAGGGCAAAACAAGACCTGCCCCCAAGGATTTAAACTGTACTCAATGCCTGCGCTTTACTGCTTTGCCTGCGAATCAACCAAAGTAATAAATAAGTGACTGGAATCATCAATACTGCGTAGCCTAGCTTAAAGGTAAAGTTTTCTGTCATATAGGCCCAGGTTTCTATGCTGGCTAGTTTTTCAATATAAAATAATGCTATCCACACTATGGTATAAACTATTTGCCCCAAGCCTGTTGATGTAATAGACCTAAACCAGAGTTTTTTACCACGCATTAAACCCTTTAACCGAGAAAAACAAACAGCATTGGTAAAGTCAGCAGCAACCAGACATATTGCATTAATGCAAAATAAATATGGCAACTTATTAAATACAGTTGAATAATGCATCACAATGTCTTGTGATGCTAAATTAGTAAGCTGTAACGATGCATATAAGCCTATGGCAACTATCAATAATGTTGTGGCTGCCGACCAGATGACTTTTCTTACTGTTCGATAACCAAACAATTCTGAGATAAGATCAATCACCATAAAAGTGAGAGGAAAAATCAAAATACCGCCGGGCTGAGTAAAGCCTAAAATTTCGATCTTTTTTGGTGATATGGGAATAGCCACCAACAAAAAGCCAATAAACAGCGCAACTAGTAATGGCAACCAATTCCAATAACTGTGTATAGTCACAACCACTTGGCCATTACTATCATTAATAAAAATTCGGTCATCAAACCGCTTAGCTACTTGTGCTATATGTCTAGCATCTGTATCTGAAAAGTGTTCTATTATGTTTTTTTCGACTAGTTTTACAGCCGCTTCAGTATAGCTAACCCCATTTTTACTTTGAAAAGTAACCTTTCCATGTTCACTGATTTCTCTTAGAATAAAAAAACAGCCTTGTAATTGCATTGAGCATACTCCTATTGATACATAACAGATAAAACAACTGCCGTAAATGGGTTACGACTACTTCCAATTTGTGAGTGAGGCTGAAAAAAAATAGGTGTAAGCTTTTTTCTTCCTTGGATAACTGCAGCTTTACTTAATGTTATCCCATGCACACCCTTATTAATGATGATACTGTTTTCCGGGTATTGGTCATCATACAAATAACGCAGTATTAACAACGCCCCTTTTGGTAAAAAACTGATAAACTCCTTGGTAACCCTTATAACCAAGTAGTCCTCCATATCTATTTGGTGGTTTTGCACCAAATAACGTAAGCTGCCATTACTTGTTCTACTGTCAGCAGCGACAACAACATCCCAGTCGTATATGGGTAACTGAATAACCAAACCTTGCTGTTGATTTTGAGATGAGCCAACTTCACCCGATTTTAGCTCTGCCGCTCCAACACCAGTCATTAACCAAATATCACTTACGTTTAACGCTTTTGCTATTTTTTTAATTTGTTTAGCATACTTCTTAAAGCCGGAATTAGAGAGTTGAGTTAATTTAAACAAGCTAATATCTGCTTGTTTTGCAAGCTCAGCATACGTTAATCCTCTAGCACGCATGGCTTCACTTAGCCTATCAGGAAATTCGTTTGACCCCATGCAAGCTGCTATCTGCCAAGTTATAAAGTACCAGCATTCTAATACTAAAGTTCTAGTTGTCAAATAGCAGTTTAAGCAACTTATATTAAATTGGTTATTTCATGTTCTAAGCAAGGCATTTCATCAGTTATCAGAGATGTTGGCTTTTTTCTCGAATATCAAAAAAATAGGAGTATTGTGTTTGTTAGTATTTACATTTTTAATTTAAAAAAAGCTCTCCTATACTCAGCCTTAGTAACAGCCATATCTTCTGCTGCTGCACAAAAAATATCCTTAAATATTACGGGTAAATTGGCTGTTATTGCTTGTGAAAAATTAGCTCTGTTAAAATAAGCTTGGGCAGGTCCTGACTCAAACAAATCCCACAGTTTTAATGGTGAAGCTAGTTCAGTCACAAGGCTGTCTTCCTCTGCATAATCAACACCATAACCTAAACTTTGAAAAAACTTAGTATATTCATCAATTGTGGTTAAATGAAACCAAGGACAATGGTAACTGCTATAGATTTCTTTTAGCTGCTCATTTGATATTGTTTGGTCAATCACCTGCTGTAGTTCAAAACACCAATTCTTAAGTGGTGTTTGAATTGCCAAACAACTATTTTTAGTCATTAATTGTTGTATTCGCTTTAATGTTACGGCTGGCTTTTTAAACCAATGCATTACAGAGTTAATGAAGACAATATCGAATCTACTGAATGATTCCAGTGCTATTGTTTCGATATCACCTTCCAGAAAGCAACCTCTTGGCAAGTATTGTTTAGCGGTATTAATCATACCAGGGGATATATCTATTCCCACAATATCCCCTGTTGTTAGGCTAGCCATAACGGATGATAGGCGTCCATCACCACAACCAATATCGATTATACTTTCACCACCGTGTAAAACAAGTTGGTTTATTAGCTTCACACCTGCCGATTGCTGGTTAATACCTAATCGATGATACTCCTTGGCTACCCTTGAAAAATCAACTGTCATAATCCGCTCATTACCCTCATTGGCATTTATTTACATGTGATGTATTGAGATTTGATTATATCAGCAACTATAGTCTTTTAAATACAATAAGGCAGTTGTTTTACTTTACTTTGTGGATTAATAATATATAAATAAAAATCGAGTTGAGATAACTAAACATAGAAATCATTCGTGAAGAGTATATATTTAAATTCGAAACTGTTGCACTAAACTATTCAGCTCTTGCCCCATTGAATGCAGACGATTTGAATTCTGGCTAGTGGCTTCCATACCGTGTGACATTTCACTCACTGCATCAGCAATTCTGGTAATGTTTTTATTAATTTCTTCAATAACCGAAGTTTGCTCCTCTGAAGCAGTTGCTATTTGATGATTCATTTCAGTAATCACACCAATCGAGTCCTTAATTGCGGTTAGTGATTCACCCGCTTCTTCTGCTTGGTGTGAGGTACTATCACTCAACTCACGACTCACTGTCATCACTTTTACAGCTGTCGCAGATTGCTGCTGTAACCGAGTAATCATCTCATGTATTTCCTGGGTACTACTTTGAGTTCGACTTGCTAGTGTTCTAACTTCATCCGCAACTACAGCAAAACCTCTTCCCTGTTCTCCTGCACGGGCCGCTTCTATAGCGGCATTTAACGCTAATAAATTAGTTTGTTCAGCAATACTACCAATCACGCCTAATACTGAACCTATGTTTTCTGTTTCGTTGCCTAATGCATCCATTACTTTTTCTGCTTCTTGCAACTGTTCTGCAAGTGAAGCAATAGAGTTGATTGTGTTTATCACAATATCATTACCTTTTAATGCACTTGTTTGTGCATTAGTAGCTTCATCAGCTGCCTGAGTTGCACTAGCTGCTATCTCTTGTGCAGTTAGCGACATTTCATTAATAGCTGTTGCAACCTGTTCTGTTTCAGATGCTTGGGCATGCATTTGCTTACTGCTCGTCTGTACGACATTGTTAATTTCTGAACTTGCGTCATTAATATGTGATGATGCATCTGCTACTTTTTGAATAATACCGTGTAACTTAGCGACAAAGGTATTAAAAGCTTCTGCCAATTTGCCCATTTCCGACTGACCACTAATTTCAAGTCGCTTAGTAAGGTCACCTTCTCCTTCCGAAATATCACACATTAACTCAACTGTACCTTTAATTGGACTAGTAATTGAGTTGGTTACCAAAATGGAACAAAAGCCTAAAATAATAACTGCAACGGTACCTACCCCCAAAATTGTCATTAATGTCTGCTGTTTTGCTTCTTCTGCTTTAGCTCTTAGTACACTAATTGTTTTATCTATTCCATCGATATAAAATCCTGTGCCTATAAAAATCTGCCACTTTTCCAGAGGTAGTGCATAACTAAGTTTTGGTTCTGGTGTTTTGGAACCTGGCTTTTCCCATACATATTCAACATAACCCCCACCTTTTTTAGCTGCTTCAATTAACAGTTTTATCAGCAGTACACCATTAGGGTCTTTTAATCCAATTAAATTTTTTCCTTCAAGCTGCTGAGGCTTAGCACCATGCACGACTGCTAAGCCATCATATTGGTAGGCAAATAAATATCCTTCTTTTCCATAACGTATTTGCCTAAGTATTTTGAATGCTTCTTGTTTTGCAGTGTCGCTATTACTTTCATAGACATGGCTAATAGCTGTATTTGCCATATCTAAATATCCTTTTAACTCAGCTTTTTTTTCTTCAATTAATGTGTTTCTGAAACTGCCAAGCTCATACTCAATAAATTTATCTGTTGTCATATAGCTAATAACACTAATAAGCACAGTTATTACTATAACAGGAACTATTGCTATTAATAATATTTTATGTTTTAAGTGCAACATTTTTTTACAGCCTTACACTACAATTCGAGCTTGCAAGCATTGCTTCAAGAATAGCTGATCGTAATATTTTAGCGAGGCAGCACTGATAAAAGCACACAATACACAAAGTATACTCTTCGCGAATAATTTTTAGGCTTTGTTAGCATCACTCTGGCCACCAAGGATGGTGGAAATTCAGTTAATGCATGGAGCATTTAACTGTCATCCCAGTCATTTAGTTTATCTAAGCGTCCAGTAGATTTGCCCTGGACTTCATCTATCGGTGGCCTCGCACTTGTGAGAGCAAAAATTTACATAACAGGTTTGGAGTAAAACCCCTCTTCCTACTGTCAATAACATCACAGTTATCAACCAACAGTACAAATGTTCAAAAAACAAGCATTCTTGTTAAAGTTGGAACATTGCTACTTGTTCATTTGACAATGGTTGGTTAAGCAACGTAGTTTTTTGCCAGTTTGTAGAAATAACAAAACAATGTAGCTAAAAACTCATAGCCCACTATAGGATGAAACAGAGGTTAAATATGGTACCACTACGCCGCTCGTTGTTAGCTTTATCAGTTTGTGCACTACTTAGCGGTGGCTATGCCATAACAACAACGGCAAGTACTCCTGCCAAAGGCTATAGCCAAACCATTAGCTTACCTAGCATTCAGTATGAAAAGTTTACATTACCTAATGGACTAACTGTTATTGTCCACGAAGATCGTAAAGCCCCTGTTATTGCAGTAAATGTCTGGTACAAAGTTGGCTCAAAGGATGAAGTACCAGGTAAAACAGGCTTCGCTCATTTATTCGAGCACTTGATGTTTCAAGGCTCTGAAAACTATAAAGGCGAATTCTTTGAGCCATTCGAAAAAGCCGGCGCAACAGACCAAAATGGCACCACAAATAGTGACCGTACTAATTATTTTGAAACAGTACCAACCAACGCGTTGGATATGGCTTTATGGATGGAGTCTGACCGTATGGGGCACTTCCTTGGCAGCATTACCAAAGCCAAATTGGATGAGCAACGAGGGGTTGTCCAAAATGAAAAACGCCAAGGTGAAAACCAGCCTTATGGCAAAGTATGGGAGTTAATTACCAAAGCCAGCTTTCCTTCTGGACACCCCTACTCATGGGAAACCATCGGCTCAATGGAAGACTTAAATGCAGCTAGCCTTGAAGATGTAAAGAACTGGTTCAAACAATACTACGGCCCTAATAATGCCATATTAGTGCTTTCTGGAGATATTGATGCTGCAACAGCTAAATCCAAAGCGTTACAGTATTTTGGTGATATCCCTCCAGGGCCATCAGTAACCAAAGCCTATAGTTGGGTAGCCCCATTAACAGAAAACAAACGCTTCAGCATGACTGACCGGGTGCCACAATCACGCCTGATTATGGTTTGGAATACTCCAGCATCAGGAACCAAAGAAGCTGAGCAAATGTCTTTAGTAGCCAACCTGCTTAGTTCAGGTAAACAATCACGGCTTTATAAGCGCCTAGTCCATGATGATAAACTGGCTTCCTCCGTTAGTGTGTTTAATCACAGCAGACAGCTAGCTGGACAGCTATTTATTATGGCCGATGCCAAGCCAGGTATTTCATTGGCTAAATTAGAACGTGCTATCAAAGAAGAGTTATCACGTTTACAAAGTAGTGGGCCTACTTTAGATGAGTTAGCGTTGGTTAAAACTCAGCAAGCTGCTGGCTTTATTCGCCAATTAGAACGAGTAGGTGGTTTTGGTGGCAAGTCAGATATTCTGGCTGCTGGTGAATTTTACGCTAATGATCCCGCTTTTTATTTAAAGTCTTACGAATATCAGAAAAAAACTTCTCCAGCCGATATTCGTAAAGTGATGAAAAAATGGCTGACCAAAGGCAAAGTTGTTGTAGAAGTTGAACCAACAACAAAATTAACCAAAACCAAATCAACCGTAGATCGGAGTGCTGTACCAGGTGCTGGTGAGGTTAAGCCATTCAAACTACCTGAAGTTAGCCAAACCACTCTAAGTAACGGCCTAAAAGTACTATTAGCAAGTCGGCCTGGTACTTCAACAGTAGAAATGGACTGGTTATTTGATGCTGGCTATGCAGCAGATGCACAACATAGTCCAGGTACTGCCAATTTTACCCTGGCCATGATGAAAGAAGGCACCAAAAGCAAAGACAGCATTGCCCTGGATAAAGAATTAAGCAAGTTAGGCGCAGACATTAGCGTTGGCTCATCAGTTGATAGCTCATCGGTATCGTTAAGCGCACTGAAAGATAATATTGAAAAAAGTGTTGCCTTAGCAGCCGATGTCATTCAAAACCCCGCTTTTAGAGCTGCAGACTTCGACCGATTACGCTCTAATTGGCTGGACAGTATTGCCCAGGAAAAAGCCAGGCCCTTCAGCACAGCTTTACGGGTATTACCACAACTGTTGTATGGCGTTAAACATGCTTACAGCACTCCTTGGACTGGATCAGGTACTGAAGAGTCAATCACTCGATTAAATATAGGTGATTTAACCAAGTTTCATAAACAATGGGTTCGTCCCGATAATGCCCAGCTGATCGTTGTAGGCGATATTCACATGGAAGAGCTGAAACCATTACTGGAAAAGCAACTGGGTAAATGGCAAGCACCTAAAACACCTATGCCGGTTAAGAATCTAGCCGATGCAACCAAAGGCCAAGATACCCAAATTTATTTAGTAGACAAACCAGGAGCAATTCAATCGACCATAATTGCTGGTCAGCTATTGCCATCTTCTAAAGATGATCGCTCCTTAACTATGAAAATTGCTAATACTATTTTGGGTGGGCAGTTCAGTGCCCGGCTTAATATGAACTTGCGGGAAGATAAGCACTGGTCTTATGGTGCTTACAGCAAGCTCAATAGCGCTGTTGGGCAACGGCCATTTATTATGTATGCCTCTGTCCAAACCGATAAAACTTCACCTGCATTACAAGAGCTACAAAAGGAAGTAAAACAGTATGTTTCCAATAAACCAGCTTCAGCAGATGAGCTGAAAAAAGTTAAAGATAACTGGTTACGAAGTAAAGCAGGTGCCTACGAAACGAATGGAGCTTTATTATCTGCTATTAGTGGTTTGTTAGAAGTAGATCGGCCACTGGATGATTTATACAACTTTGATCAACGGGTAAGTAATATTTCTTTGAAAGATGTGCAACAAGTGTCTAAAGAATTACTTGAACCCAATAAGTTAACGTGGGTTATTGTTGGTGATTTGAAAAAAATTGAGCCATCCATTACCCAACTTAAGCTAGGTAAAGTAACCAAACTGGATAAAAACGGTAACCCGCTATAAATCTCCTGTAGCTTCAGCTTCACCCAGTAATTATTCTAAACTTCTGGGTGAAGCCTACACTTTAGGTAAGTTTTCTCATCTGGACCAGCTGACTTTATTTTATAAAGCCTCAAAGATCTATGTAACCTGTCTTGCATTAAAAAACCATCTCCACGTTAGCAGTCTGCTTTGATGTTGATAGTTTGACAGACTTAAGACTTAGCAATAACACCTCTTCAAAGTGTTTCTCTGGGAGATTATAAAATGCCAGTAAACGAACAGCCGATCTTACAACCAAACAGGCCCAGCTAAAAAAGTCTAATTGAATGTTTGAAGAATTTACTATGAAATTCTCTTTAAGTAAGGATTTATACTGTTCAATGTATTGCAGTACTTTAACAGTTTCGTTACTGCAACACTTCTCTGGGCAAAGCCCCACATCACTCTCGTTCACTCAGCAACTCCTTAATACTACTACTGACTTTGTTTTATACAAGCAAAGACTCAGCCATGGCTAACTTTAGCTGCTAAGCCATTATAAAATAGTTAAAAATCCTCATTTGATGGTATAATTGAGTTTTACTTAAAACACTAATCGTATAGTTTTTAGACACATTATGTTGTTGAAGCAAAGGTATCAAATAAAGCTAATTCAGTAATAACTGAATTTATCCAAATAGCCATTTCAGTAGTTTGATCAAGCATAAAATAGTCTGCTTCATGTTTATGCCAACAACCTGTTGGGCTTTGATTTTCAACAATATAGTCCAAAATGGATAAGGCAAATTCAGAATACACTAAATCCCCTGTTAAACGAGTAGCTTTTGCTGCTGCCCAAGCCACCTTATGACTAAACAAGCTTTCTTGAATACCATGGCAACCACACGCAAAGCCTAATAAATCAAGCGCAAAATCCATATACTGTTCTTCTGCTGTTGCTTGATAAATATCAAGTAAAAAAGCAGCAGGATAACCTAAAAGAAAGTATAACTGTCTTTTTTCTGTTTTATTTATACAATAAAAAATTGACTCTTGTTCACTAAAAGTATGAATTAAATGACCATTAGCATCCATTTTTAATAGCAAACGATCAGAATATGGCTGCGCTTTCAGACCATGAACAATACACTCAGCTGCTTTAATTGCCATATCAACGCCGCCAATGCACAAACTAACACGGCCTAAGTGAGCGGTGGTAAACAAGTCTATTTGTTGACCTTCCTTGGATTTTTTAAACCCATTACTATACCCCCCAAGCTTAGGGTGTAAAAAATTACCTAATTATCATCATACCTAAGCTATATTTAGTAGCTTACCTGGTAGTGGAGGTGTTCTCAGTGCTACAAATGCTAGCCTAGGAATAAATTCTACTAAGCTAAATCTTCGATTAAATCGATACTGAAATTCAGCAAGATAACGTTGTGCATATTTAGCGCGAATAGCATGATAAGTACTACGTAAAGCACTTTTTAAGTTTCCAAGGATGGTGTTAACCCAATAAAATTCAGGTTCCTCTACTGATGCACGACCACCACCGCATACAATTTTATCATGAAGACAACCTGCTTCTATGACACCATTAAAACAGGCCAGTCCATCGGAGATTACGGTACTGCCCTTGGCCAAATTCTGCCTACTCCAAGCCGTTATCTCTTCTTTATTAAACCCTTTTAAAATGCTCAGTTTAATTCGTGTCGGTTGACCTTGTTTTGTTGTTTCTACGGCTGCTACAAAAGGTATTTTCCCATCTGCTCCCCTACCTCTTTTGCAACCTGTACGCTCACCACCAAGATAGGCATCATCAATTTCAATAAAACCCGACAATTGCTTGGTGCCTTCTCTTTCTTGCATCACTTTCATGAGCTTATGTTTCATTCTCCAGGCAGCTTGATAGGAAATACCTAAATGGCGATGTAATTCTATGGCTGATATACCTTTTTTGTCTTGGGAGATCAAATACATCCCTTGGAACCAAGTCTTTAATGGTAATTTGGTTGATTCAAAGATAGTACCTGCAGTTACAGATGTTTGCTGGTGACATTTATAGCACTGCTGAAGCTTTCTAGTAGTGAGTTGACAGCATTTGTCGTATCCACAATTGGGGCACTGAAAACCTTCTGGCCATCGCAATTTGTATAAGGTATTAAAGCATTGTTCTTCTGTACCATATTGTTTGAGAAACTCGTTTAAACTCAGGCCTTTTTGAAATTGAACTTTGTTGATAGCCATTATTTATACCTTCTCAATTAAGTTTCCATGCTGTTCAAATATACAGCAGTTAATGGCTTAGGTATAGTGATAATTAGGAAAAATTATGGAGGAATTCATAAGCATGAATACTGATATCAAACCGTTCCAGTTTATGGGCAGCAATTGCCAACCAACCGTTCATATAGGGTTGATAGCTATCTAAAATGGTATTAACCGATTTCAATTCAGGATAAGTAAGAAAGTCGCCATCTTCCTTAAAGTAGTATTGCTTAATTGCCTCAATAAAATGTTCACATTGCGGTAACTTACCAGCTAATTGAAGTAACGTAGGGTATTTATAAATTGATGACAAATCCACTTCTCCTGCATGAATCATCTCAGGAGAAAGTCGCTTAGTTAAATACTCATAACTCTTATTAATGGCCTTTTGGTATTGTTCTATCCTGGTTGTTAACACAGCTAGGCCTCCATACCCACCTAATTTTAGGGCTTTTCTAAAAATTTTAAAAATACATTTTTTAGAAAAGTCCTATATACAAAATCTTAAAATTACCATACAAAAACTGCCATGTTATATATTACAAATGACTTTTAGTTGCTAGATATGTAAGATATATTTCTCACGAAATAACCTGTAGTACTAAACACTCTAAAAGTTAAAGCAATAAAGTAAAACAAAGCAAAGACAGTTAACAGCAGTATAGCCAACAGTTTTTACATTAACATGGGTATTATTCCAAACTAAGGACTTACTTATATGGCTAGCAATGCCGAACTCGCACTTGAAATATTTAATTCCAATGAAGGGTTAGAAGATGGCGTAGGAGACTGGTTAACAATCGACCAGGAACGTATCAATAAATTTGCTGATGCTACTTTAGACCATCAATTTATTCATGTAGATCCTGAAAAGTCAGCAAAACATTCTCCATTTAAAAAAACCATTGCTCATGGCTTTCTTACCTTATCCCTCGTTACTCACCTATCACAAACCGTTAAAAGCAAAATACCAGAAGCTTTTAACAATCTGGCCTTAATGGTTAATTACGGCCTGGATAAAGTTCGCTTTACTGCTCCAGTGCTAGTCGACTCAAAAGTAAGAGCCAGCCGACAGTTGATTTCTGCAGAATTGAAAGACCCGAAAACCATTCAATTAAAACAAAAAATCACGGTTGAAGTTGAAGGACAAGATAAACCAGCATGTGTTGCCGAAGTGGTATTCAGGTTAATCTACCAATAATATTTTCCTATTTGACTTCAGGAGGCTTGCTTTCACTCGTTGCACCTCCTGACTCGGTTTTTAATTTTATATGTACTTTTTCAGAATTTTTGCTATCAACATTAGTTATTTTATTGTCTGTATCATCGCTATTTTTAGATTCATTGTTTTGACTACTGACTCTTTCAGTATTAATACCAGTGCTCTCAGTACTTTTGCTCTTAGTTACTTTTCTAGTTTTGAGTTGCCTGACTTTTTTAGCTTTAGGCTTAGTTACTTCAATCTCTTCTTCCAGCGTTTCAGCTGTTGATTCAACCTCAACAACTGTTTTATTACGTTCAGGGTTAGTCAGTCGATTCTGGTTGTCTTTTAAAAAGTCCAGAACAATTGGTGCAATTTCCTTGGTTCTGGTTAATAAAAATAAATGGCCACACCTTATTACTCTTAACTCTGAGTTTGGAATTAAACGAGCCATCAACTTAGCATTAGCTAATGGAATAATTGGGTCATCATCTCCTGCCAGAATTAAAGTTGGCTGTTTAATTTGATGTAGCCAGTGAAAACTCGTCCAGCCTGCTCCAGCAAGTATTTGATAGTAATAACCGATACCACTTGGCGAGCGAATCTTTAGAGAGTGATTTTTGATTAAACGTGAATTACGACGAAATGCCCCGCCATAAATACTAGCAGCAATTTTCTCCATATAACTAGGCTGCACATAGCGACGGGGACTCGCCATTTTAAGTAATACTGATAATTTCGCTGGTATAGCTACACTCCCCATCGACGTAGCGGCTAACACTAACCGGTTACAACGATATGGGTGGTCGTAAGCAAACTGCTGGGCAAGGGCTCCCCCCCAGGATACTCCTAATATATTAACTTGCCCGTAATTCATTTCATCCAGCATTTTGCTGACTAACCTGACCAAACCTGGAAACCGATAAGGCAACTTGGGTGTGGAAGAACCACCAGTGCCTGGCGCATCAAATGCGATTACCTCAACCCCTTCCAATTCATCTGCAAAGGGTTTAATTAGCTCTAAATTAGCGCCAATCCCATTAAACACCAACAATGGTAAAATATCTGAGCTACCTGGACGTATCGCCACCCTCAGAATTTGCCCATCAATATCCAGGGTTTTAAAGCGAACTCGCATGGGCTCGCGGATATTGGTTGAGAATGTAGTTTCCAACGATTACCCCTACTTAGTCGTGGACATAAAGCCCAGGCGCAGCTTCCATAGGTGGATGCTGTTTACTACCCAACTCTTTAGCTACTGGCTTTTGTTCACCTGAGCGGCTGCATAACCATTTTTGCCAATGAGACCACCAACTACCTTTATTAAAGGTCGCCCCTTTCTTCCACAGCTGAGGGTCAGCTGATAATTCATTATTAGTATAAAAATTTGCCTTGAGATTAGACGGAGGGTTCAAAATACTTTGAATATGCCCACTATTACTTAAAATAAACTCTCGTTTCCCCTCCATTAACTGACTTGAACGATAACATGCTTCCCAAAGCGTGATATGGTCATTAATGCCTGCTACAGCATAACTATCACATGTTACTTTCTTTAAATTAATTACCTGTCCATCAATTTTTAACACACCAGGCAAGGTCAGTGGATTTTGTTTGTATAGATCAATAAAATCACTATGCAGTTTTGCAGGTAAACGCGTAGTGTCGTTATTCCAATAAAGTACATCAAATGCTGGTGGTTCTTTACCCAGTAAATAGTTATTAACCCAATAATTCCAAATTAGATCATTTGGCCTTAACCAAGCGAACGCTTTGGCCATATCTTTACCTTCTAAAATGCCCTGCTTCTCTGAAGCTTTTCTCGCTAATTCCAGCGCTTTATCCGTAGCAAATAAAGCAATATCTGAGTCGATATTGGTATCTAATACACTGACTAACTGGGTAATGGTATTAACCGAACAATCATCTTTGGCAGCTAAATAACCTGCCAAAGTAGCTGAAGTAATACCACCAGAACAAGCACCAACTAGATTAACTTTGTCACTTTCAGTTATTTCTTTGACTGCATTCATTGCATCATTAGCAGCTAGAATATATTGCTCCAGTCCCCAATGGCGATGCTCTTGCGTTGGATTCCGCCAGCTAATGATAAACGTTTGCAAGCCTGATTTAGCACAAAACTGCACAAAGCTTTTATCCGGCGTCAGGTCAAATACAAAAAACTTGTTGATTTGTGGTGGAATAATTAAGACAGGTATTTTTAAAACTTTTTCTGTAGCTGGCTTATACTGGATAAGCTCTAATATCTCATTGCGAAAAACCACTGATCCTTCAGATAGACCCAAGTTGTCTCCTACTTTAAAGACACCTTGTTTAACTTGTGAAGGCATCCCCCCATTGGCTTTAATATCTTCCAACAAGTGAACTAAACCTTTTTCCAGGCTGGTGCCACCGGTTTCAAAAACTCGCTTAATCACTTCCGGATTAAGTAAAGTATTGGAAGGTGATAAAGCATCTGTCAGCAAAGAGATAATGAACTTCGCTCTTCGACTATCTTCCTGAGTCATATCAGTTTCATCAACCCAATCATGCAAGCGTTGACGCCACACATAATATGCCTGTAAATAACGCCGATACAGAGGATTTTCTTTCCAGGTAGGGTCTTTAAAACGACGATCTCCCTTGGTATTTGGCTCCTCAAATTTACCTAAAACGACTTGTGAAATATCTTTGCTGAACCCAACAGCCTGCTTCAAACTAGCACCAGGATTGACTACCGCATGCTTAACGATACTACCTGCTGTAGACCATAAATCTTTACGATTAAAACCCATTGCAGGATTTGCTACAGTTGACGTTTCAGCCTCCGACTTTTCCCCTTTTTCTCGATTAGTAACGTCTAGGCCCTGCGATAAGATATGCCGTAGTTGTTCTGCAACAGCCTGATCACTGTTATCCAGTTTCTTTATAGATTCACTGAGCTTGGCAATTCGCTCATTAATATCTTTTATGATGGCTTCACTCATTGACGCAAAATTCCTTTATATTCTGTAAATACACACCAACCTTGGTTGCCTTTGAACTTTTTCAAACATTCGTAACTTGTTAAGAACAATTTGAAAAAAGTATCGAGCAATGCTGTAGCAAATTCTGCCAAATAAGACTAATAACATAATGCTTCAACAATAATCGCTCTTTGCAATATCACATCTTTATGTAAGTGATAGTCGCTACTACAACCCTCTCTATGCTATTAAACTATACTAAGCTTTTAGTCACTTACGTGTAGAGTTGCTTTTTAAGCAGGTTATATTAACCTACTTTAATTAGAATATTTTTTACTTAAAAATTAACTCCACTTCATTGTCATTCTAATCAGCAAAGTTAGTATGTTCATTCTAATTTTCACTGCTAGGCTTGAATCATGTTAACGGGCGTGTTAAGGAACGAACATGCTCTCATGTTCTATAAAGGATGAGTTGTCTCGCCTGCTTCCTGTAATGCCATACAAAGAGGAATAGCAATATGTCAGATGTAAAACCGGCTGATAAATCTGAAGAAAGGGAAAAAAGCTTACTATCTAACATCCGAGAATCTGCTCATAAGATCTGGCTCGCGGGCTTGGGAGCTTATGCTCAGTATGAAAAGCTTGGGCAGGAAGGGATTAGATTTTTTGAAACTCTTGTAAAAGATGGCGAAGAGGTTCAAGCACGCACCCAGCATCGCATGGATGAGATGAAAGAAAAACTTAAATCTAAAACAACCGATAAGCTAGAAAACAGAATAAATCAACTGAGAGATATCTTGCCAACAAGCACTAGAGACGAGCTAAAAGAGTTATCTCATCAGATTGAAGAGCTTAGTGAAGCAGTAAAAGCACTGGCATCCGAAAAAAAGCCGGCTACCAGTGCTAGCCGCAGTAGCAGCAGTACCACTAAGAAGGCTGTTTCAGCCTAGTTACACACCTATCCTGGTAAACGCACATCATTTTGCAGGGGATTTTCCCCTGCCTTTTTGTTTTTAATATGGCTTTAAAAAAATTACTACGAATATATGTCAAATTAGCGACAAGTAATTTATTATTAGCACCTCTAACTATTAGTTATTTACTGTCTTTTCTTTATACATTCTACTAATGGATTGTAAGCTCGCTCTTTGCTCAGCAACTAAATAGGGTGCAATCAAAGACATCACTTGGTAAATTCCCAAACTTATATAATTACTGTCGTATGCATTTTTATGTCTCATCACCTGGTAATTTAACCAAAAAGTTGCAATAACCACAGCATTGTCAGCCAACGCTTCAATTTCCTCTTCAGTAGCCATCAAAAAATCTGCTTTTTTCAGACTCTGGCATACTTCAATGAACATTTGCTTTTTGCGACTTATAAGTCGGTTAAATCGTGACTGAATTTTTTTGTACTTAGCCAGCAAATTAGATAAATCTCGGTAAAAAAAACGATAATTTTGAATAGCCTCGAAAATAATGTGCAAATAAAGCCAGTAGTCATCCACCGCTAATTTATGCCGAGAAGGAGATTCTAATAACTCGATTAAATCATGCTCAAATCGCATGTAAAGCTCTAGAATAATGGCATCTTTCCCTTGAAAGTGGTAGTAAAGATTACCAGGACTGATTTCCATTTCATTGGAAATATCTATAGTGGTGATATTAGGCTCACCAAAATCATTAAATAATTCCAAGCTAGTTAGGAGAATCCGTTCTCGTGTTTTCATATAACAAGTTTTTCAGCTACTTTACAAGAAAAACTCTATAGCCATAGCGAAGGGGTTTTAGGCAAGGCCATCGAGCGATGAGTTCCAGTAGCACTTTTATATAAATTAAAGTGGCTACCGCAAGTCTTGCAGTAGCAGACTTGCCCCCAGGAGCTTATTGGAATAAGTGACTGGGGTGACAGTTAAATGCTCCATGCATTAACTGAATTTCCACCATCCTTAGTAGTCAGAGCTAAGGTAACAAAGCCTAAAAGCTATTCGCGAAGGATATAGCAACTTAGCCGATTAATTTATCCAAACGTTGACTAATCTGCTGTTCAATGGTGCCTTTTAATGGCTTCATCAACAAGCTTAATTCAACACTAATATCGACTTTCTGGTCATCGACTACAATTTTACCTTTTGCACCTGTTTTCTTGAATAACAGTGTATCCTGCTGCCACTCATAAGTCGCACCCATGCTTTGTTGTAACTCTTCTGCTATTTTTTGTACAGCACTTTTCGCCTTTTCTTTTGAAGTGCCATGATCTCTTTGAATATTAATTTTCGACATATTATCTATCAAAACTCATCTTAAAATTTACTGTATACTCACAGCGAAGGGCAATACTGGTTTACGATTGCTGTTTTAATATTTGAAGCGCTGATAACACTTCTTTAATGCCAGCCAAAGTAACTGCTTGCATGGTGGCAAATCCTTCTGGACTCTGTTGCTGTACTTGTTGAGTTAATTGGATCCGTTGTTGAGCTTCAGCTTCTTTTTGCTCCTGGGTTTGGTAATAGCGGACATGCCCAATGGTCGAACCAAGCAAATGAACTAGTTGAATTAATTCTTGCTGGGAGCTGGCTGCCAAGGTTTCTTCTAATAATTGATGATATCGCTGAATATCCGCTAAACTGGTTTCATTCTGATCAGTCAAAGGGGTGCCTCTTTACTCAAGCTAAATGACAAGGCTTGTTCTAGTTTGCACAAAGGGATTCTCTTCAAGCAAACCTGAACAGACTTCTAGAATGTATACCAGGAGTTAACTATAAAAGGCAAACCTGCAACATCTGCTACAGGTTTATTGATGTGAAAACAGAGTATAGGACTATAACGCGCGGGTTTCGTAGAACGCCTGTTCAGAAATCATATGATAAGCACGAGATTGCTCTGCAAACTTAGTAAAAGACTCATACACCTTTTTAGTCAAGTCACTCGTATTAGCCACTTCCTGAATAACTTCATTAGATACAACATGCAGCTGTTTTAGAACATCTTTTGGCAGCTTCAACAGCTCAACTTTATGCTCATTGACTAAGGTGTTAAGTGCCTGATTATTTCGTGCTGTATATTCATCTAGCATATCCTGATTGGATGCTCGAATCGCTTGCTCAACAATCATTTGTAAATCTTCCGGTAACGCTTTTAGTGCTTTTTTATTAATTATGACTTCTAAAGTTGTGCCTGGCTCATGCCAACCAGGATAGTAGTAGTACTTTGCTGCCTTATATAGACCAAAGGCCAAATCATTGTAAGGACCCACCCACTCGGTAGCATCAATAGTTCCGGTTTGTAATGCAGTAAATAACTCTCCTCCAGGAATATTGACGGGTACACCTCCCAGCTTTTTCAGTACTTCGCCTCCTAGACCAGGGATTCTCATTTTTAACCCTTTTAAATCTTCTAAAGAGTTAATCTTTTTACGGAACCAGCCAGCCATTTGCACCCCAGTGTTACCACCAGCAAAAGGCTTCAGATTAAACTGGTCATAGGCTTCATCCCACAACTGTTGGCCACCCCCATAGTGAATCCAGCTATTCATTTCCTGAGCATTTAAACCAAAGGGAACAGCAGCAAAAAATTGCGCAGCAGGCTCTTTGCCTTTCCAGTAATAAGCAGCACCGTGCCCTATTTCAGCAGTGCCAGCTGAAACAGCACTGAAAACTTCCAAAGCAGGAACTAGCTCACCAGCACCATACACTTTAATTTCCAGTCGGCCATTACTCATTTTTGCAATATTTTTAGCAAAGCGCTCAGGAGCTGTACCCAAGCCCGGAAAATTCTTCGGCCAAGTGGTTACCATTTTCCACTGAATGGCCTCTTTACTGGCCGCTTTTTCACCTGCCCCTTCTGGGCCACAATCTTCAGGCTGTTTTTTACCACAGGCAGATAGCGCTGCAGCACTAGCACCAATGCCTAGTGCAGTTACAAAGTCGCGTCGTTTCATATGAATGACTCCCTATCTATTCGTGAAACTTTAACCCGAGGGAAAATAATGCCCAGAATCTTTGGTATCCGATAAGCTATTCGGGTTAACTCACGGTATTTGTTGTTTTGTATTATTTAGTTTGTATTTGTTAACCTACATTTTTAAAAGCCATGCAATAACACACAGCCCAACATAAGCAACCGCTTACTATCTGACAACCCATTTGCAAAGCTTGTTTAGATATACCTGTCATAGTTTACAAGTGTAGTACTTATGCTCAAGACACTATGCACCACTTGTTGGCCAATCTGCAAGTTGGTTTCAGCGCTTTGAAGTTTTTTATGCTCGTTATTACAAACTACAGCATTCAAGCCCAAAAACAGTATAAATAAGCTCGAGATGTGTTTTGTAAGTCTAGATACCACCTCCGATGATTTACTCAATAATCTCTAGCTTGGCATAAGTAACCACCAACCATTTAGCACCTTCATTTGCAAAGTTAACTTGAACTCTTGCCTGAGCGCCCTGCCCTTCGTAGTTGATAATAGTCCCTTCACCAAAAATACTATGCTGCACTCGCTGGCCTATATGCAAGTCAGTGTCAGGAATTTCAGCTTTGTTGGCTACTGGTACTACGCGGGTAAAAGTTGGTCGTGTAATAGACGCATTCACTCGTATTTCTTTAACTAATTCTGCTGGTATTTCTTTTATAAAACGCGACGGCCTATTTATATTTTCCTGGCCATGTAACCGCCGAGACTCAGCGTAAGTTAAGTACAGCTGCTCCATCGCCCGGGTAATACCTACATAACACAAGCGCCGTTCTTCCTCTAACCCATCAGGATCACCTAAAGATATTTTATGGGGAAATAAACCTTGCTCCATACCGGTTAAAAATACCAGTGGGAATTCCAGGCCTTTTGCAGAATGTAAAGTCATGAGCTGCACACAGTCGTCAAACTGATCAGCCTGAGTATCACCAGCTTCTAATGCCGCATGATCTAAAAATGCGGCTAAAGGGCTAGGCTGTTCTTCAGCACCTTCTATGAAATAATCATCGGGGTCAAATGCCTTACAAGCAGATATCAGTTCTTCTAGGTTTTCTACCCTAGCCCGACCTTTTTCTCCCTTTTCCTTTTGATGGAATTCAACTAATCCACTCATTGTAATGACCTGATCGGCTAATTCAGCCAAGTCCATATCATCAGTGGCTGTATCAATCTTATTAATCAGCTGTAAAAATCCAGTTAATGCATTTGCTGCCCGTGCTGATAACAATCGCTGATTAATCACCTGTTCAGCAGCTTGCCACAAGCTGGCATCATTGGTCTTGGCATTAATACGAACAAATTCTAGGGTTTTATTGCCAATACCTCGAGTTGGCAAATTCACCACTCGCTCGAATGCACCATCATCATTTCGGTTAACCAATAACCGTAAATAAGCTAATGCATTTTTAATTTCAGCACGCTCGAAAAATCGTAAACCACCATAAATACGATAAGGTATGCTATCTCTTAATAACGCCTCTTCTAATACCCGAGACTGCGCATTTGAACGATATAAAACAGCGATATCACTATATTTACCCTGATTTTTTTCTATGTAACTAGTGATACGTTGAGCAATAAAACGGGATTCATCAACTTCATTAAATCCAGCAAAAAGCTGAATTACCTCACCTTTATCACCATCAGTCCACAGTTCTTTACCTAGCCGACTAGGGTTATGTGCAATCAGAGCATTGGCTGCTTGTAAGATAGTTTTGGTAGAACGGTAATTTTGTTCTAGACGAATAGTATGGCTATTGGCAAAGTCTTTACCAAACTGTCGGATATTCTCAATTTTCGCGCCACGCCAGCCATATATGGATTGGTCATCATCACCCACGACCATAACTGGGATTTGATTCCCAGATAATACTCTTAGCCAAGCATATTGAATGGTGTTAGTGTCTTGAAACTCATCTACGAGCAAATAACGAAAGCGCTGCTGGTAATGTTTTAAGATCTCTGGCTTGTTTAGCCAAATTTCGTGAGCTCGCAGTAATAATTCAGCAAAATCCACCATACCTGATAGTTTACAGGCCTCTTCGTAAGCCTGATAAACTTTCAACATGGTGACATCAAACTGGTCACCGTAGGCTTCAATGTTTTGTGGACGACGCCCTTCATCCTTCTGGCTGTTGATATACCACTGAGCTTGTTTAGGGGGCCATTTTGCTTCATCTAAATTCAAGCCCTTCATAATGCGTTTTATTAAGCGCAGCTGATCATCAGCATCTAATATCTGAAAGTTTTCAGAAAGCCCTGCATCACGCCAATGCAGTCTCAATAAGCGATGAGCTAAACCATGAAAGGTGCCCACCCACATGCCTCGAGTATTCACCCCCAATAATGATTCGATTCTGTGGCGCATTTCTGCAGCTGCTTTATTGGTAAAGGTGACTGCCATAATCGCATGAGGTGAAATGCCTTCAGCCTGAATCAGCCAGGCAATCCGATGAACCAACACACGGGTTTTACCACTCCCGGCACCGGCTAATACCAAGCAATTTCCAATCGGCGAAGCAACTACTTCACGTTGAGCAGCATTGAGAGAGTCTAAAGTTTGGGATACATCCATAATGACTTGTAATAAGCTTGTAAATTGATCGGAAATCGCACAGCGTTCGTCTTATAAGGCCACATTAGTTTAGCGGCCTGTTACCTTGGCTGGCAATGACACAAGCTATTAATACTTATTTCCATATAGTTTGTATGCATTTTTTGTAGTATAACTACAAAAAGGCCCAGCAAAGATTCACCCCTACATGGTTTCTATTCAGCTATTACAACAAATCCAGCAGTGTTATAGCCAACTTCGTCGCTCTGAGCAAAAAGTGGCAGACTTTGTATTGCATAGCCCCGTACGCGTAATGCATATCAGTATTGCTGACCTAGCAACTGCAGCAGAAGTCAGTGAACCAACCGTTTTAAGGTTTTGCCGGGCTGTGGGTTGTAGTGGCTTTCAGGACTTCAAACTACAGCTGGCACAGTGCCTTGCCTCTGGTAGCAACTTTGGCCAGTTTGCAATCAATCAAGATGACTCTCCTGCCGACTACAAGTCAAAAATTATTGACTCAACCATTAGCACGCTTTCAAGTGTTCGCGATAGCTTAGATGATTTGGTTCTAGAGCAGGCCATTACCGCTTTATCTGTGGCAAAGCGTGTAGAGTTCTACGGTTTTGGAGCCTCCGGTGCAGTAGCCATAGATGCTCAGCATAAGTTCTTTCGCTTGCAGCTATCAGCCGCAGCTTACTCAGACCCCCATATGCAGTCCATGTCTGCCGCTACGTTGACTCCAGATGACTGCGTGGTGGCTATATCCCAAACTGGTCGTACCCGAGAACTGATTCATACAATTCAACTCGTCAGCCAGCAGCAGGCAAAAGTTATTGCTATTTGCCCCAAACAAAGTCCATTAGCCAAACTGTGCGATTTTGCTTTACATGTTGAAGCAATAGAAGACACTGATGTTTATACTCCACTAACTTCAAGAATTGCTCATTTGGTAGTGATTGATATTCTAGCCATGGGAGTAGCAATGTCTCGTGGGCCAGAGTTGGCTGCACATCTCAAGACAGTTAAGAATAACTTACGCAGCCTACGAATTTCCCCACCAAAAACTTAAGGGCAACTCAAACTTTATATATACAAGTCCCCTGGTAGCACATAATAAATAATAACTAGTAAATTATTTTCATTTTAACTGGGTTGGTAATTTGAAAATGTTATTAAAAAGTTATTAACGAAGGGCTGCTCTGCTGTTACATTGACCTAAGGAAAAGTCGCTGATTAGAGAAATACCTTTTTCGTGAAAAGCAGCACTTTTCTGGGTAGGCGACCAGCTTCTTGGAAGCTGTTTCACAGCCCTGAATAGCTGGTAGCCTTGTAAAAAAACATACTACTAATCCCTTAACTTAGGTACTAAAACATAAGACTCTTAAGTAAATCTAAAACTTAGAGTTCATAATAAATTTGAAGGCAGTTGAAGTTTAAATAACCAAAATAGCATTACCATAAAACATTAATCATACTGTCATAAAGCTATTGCATCTTAACCAACTACTAACACCAGAAAGGGATGCGGCACTATGCAAATACAAGTACCCGAGCAAACTAATCAGCCCATTTACATCTCTTCTTCAAGCAACTCAACATCGAGTAGCAACCGAGAAAAGTCTTCTCAGCGTTCTCTTGAGGCAAGGCGTGCTATTGAGGACTATTTTGAGAATAAACGCTTAAACCATTTGATAGGCGAGGATTACTGGGAGGATGACTAACCTGAATATTTCACCAAACTACAGAAATATTCAGGTTAATCAATCAAGGCTTATAACATTAACTAATCTTGGTAATTTATTAATAAGCAGCCTCTGGAGCAGAATACCACAGAGGCTGTTTAAGAGTTTTGTTAATTAGATTTTGTAGTTTGACTACCTAATCCCTTCAGGTTAAGCACAAATTTTTCGAGCCTGATAGTTCTGCAGCAAGTTAGTAATTTCTCGAGCTGATATATAAGTTGCCATTTGTGCTTTATTCAAAGCCGATTCAATAATGGAGTATTCTTGTGTAACCGGTGATAACAACTGACACAAGTTTCCTACTACTGGCTGCTTTTCTTTACCTACAACAACTGACATATCTTCATGTTGCTTCAAATTTTGTTTGGCTAGTAACAACAACTCGGCATATACATCGGATGTTATTAGCTCAGCATTTTGAAGTTTTAAATAATCTACTACAGCAAATGGCATACTCAGTTCAACCAACCTCTCCAGCTGACGCTCCGTTAATGTAAAAGTTAACTTTTTATTAACAAAATGATAACAACTGGCTTGCTCATTCTCGATTTGGCACACGGCTCTACTGCATAAATCAACATAAATACAAATACTTGCAGGACCTAACAAGCTTGCAAACGTTTGCTTATTACAAACCAAGTTTAAGCCTGAAATCACTCTGGGGTCATATAGCTTAAAATGCGCCCAGTGCTGATTAGGTAAATTTATTTCCAATGCTGCTTTAAAGTGACTATAAAGCTGAGCATGCTCACAATGGCTAATAATGAAGATACCCACTGGTAAATCCATTGATTGTTGTAGCAGCCACTCAAACAACGGTGAGCCAATATTCACTTTAATTAAATAAGGTGCTACATCACACAGCTCTTCCTCTGGCGTCCCCCTGAATAATGAATCACATTGTGGATTATCCTCTAGCTCCCAAATTCGCTCTGGTAACTCTGGCAAACTGGCTGAGTCAATAATAAAGTACAGCCCTGCATGGTTGTGCTTTTCGAGTGCAACCTTGATTTGCTGTCTATACTCGTCAAGCAACATACTCCCTCCTTTGCTAGAAACAGCCTGAAGTATGGTAAAAATCCAAACTGCTTCTTATGCCCCGATTTAATTATTGCTAAAAGCCATTGCAGATGGCTAAGTTATAACCTGTTATTGCTTTTATTACTGAAATTCTCTCATCTACTTAGTTACTTAAGCTTTTAACGCCTGCTGTTCAATTATCAACCAAAATAGATTACAAGAATAATACTACGAGACTATTATCATTAGTATTTATAGTATGATCTAAATTTACCCTCTTCACAGCCCCTGACTGCAATCCATGTATCTACACATACAAGAGACTATATAATAGTTGAATGTTTATATAACTAAAAGCTATTACACTGTTTGCGCTTACACTTCTTTACTTTGAAATAAAGACGACAATAGCAAAACCGCTATATCGAAAACAGTTTTTCAGTCATGATATTGAGTAATATCTTTTATGAATGCAGGTCAACTTTGTTGGTAACCAAGCTGTAATGACTTCCCTATTTAATGTAAAAGCACTGCGCACGTTATTTCCTATTTTACAAACAACAGTTAATAGCCAACCATTGGTGTATTTTGATAACGCCGCTACTACTCAAAAACCACTCAGTGTTATTCAGGCCATTAGCAACTACTACCAACACTGTAATGCTAATGTCCACAGAGCTTCTCATTACCTCAGCACTGAAGCCACGATAGGATTTGAAGCTGCACGGAAAACTGTTCAACAGTTTATTAATGCAAGTTCGTCAACCGAGATTATCTGGACCCGTGGTGCTACAGAAGCAATAAATTTGGTTGCCTATAGTTATGGCCATCATTTTATTAAAGAAGGGGATGAAATACTCATTACTGTTTTAGAGCATCACGCCAATATAGTACCGTGGCAACAGTTAGCTAAAACCACTGGCGCTACATTAAAAGCAGTATTAATCAACGAGACTGGGGAGTTAGACAAACAGGATTTTAGCAACAAGCTCAGTAATAAAACTAAACTTGTCTGCCTTAGCCATGTTTCCAATGCCATTGGTACTATTAATCCTATTCAGTTGTTAATTAAAGAAGCCCATGATTCAGGCGCCTTAGTATTAATTGATGCAGCCCAATCTGTCACCCATACACAACTTGATGTACAAACACTCGATTGTGATTTCTTAGTATTTTCTGGTCATAAGCTTTATGGCCCTACGGGCATTGGTGTGTTATATGCTAAAGGTGCCTTACTAGAAATGATGCCTCCATGGCAAATGGGAGGCGAAATGATTGAACAAGTAACCTTAGAAGACACTCATTTCAATCAAGTACCTTTTAAATTTGAGGCAGGCACACCAAATATTGCAGGCGCTATTGGGTTAGCTCGCGCCATTGAGTTTCTTAACCAGCTTGATATAAACCACGTAAAGCAACATGAACAGGCCTTGGCAAACTATGCTGAGTCTTTAATTCAACAATTACCAGGTATTCGTTTTTTCAGTAATGCAGCTGATAAAATTGGTATTGTTTCCTTTCTTATTGATGGCCACCACCCCCAAGATATTGGCTTGTTACTCGACCAAAAGGGGGTTGCGGTGAGAGTAGGCCACCATTGTGCTATGCCATTAATGCAGCATTTTAATATCAACGGCACTATTCGTGTGTCATTTGCCGCATATAACACCACACAAGAAGTCGAGCAGTTTGCCAGTGCACTCATAGATATTTGCCAACCAGCCACCATGATCCCCACCAATTTGAACCTAAACATAGGTGAACAAACTGACCTTGAAAACATGCTTGCTAAAAAATTATTAAGTTTTCACAACTGGGATCAACGTTACCGTTACTTAATGCAACTGGGTAAACAGCTGCCACCATGGCCCGACCAGCAAAAAAACGATGAAAAATTAGTACCTGGTTGCGAAAGTCGAGTATGGCTTGATGCAACTTACCATCCTGATATCAATCAATTTACCATTACTGCTGATAGTGATGCTCGGGTAATGAAAGGTTTACTCGCATTATTAATCAGCTTTTACGATGATCAGTCTCCCGACTTTATTAAAAGCTTTGATATCAACGCTCAATTTGCTCAAATTGGTTTAGATAAACACTTGAGCCCTTCACGCACTAACGGCTTGGCAGCAATTATCAAGTACATAAGACAACTGGCAAACTCTGTCTCACTATGATTTATTAATTTTCCGTAATGCACAGGATGCTGCAACAAAGCCAAAGGAAGCGGTAACCATGGTTGCCGCGCCGAACCCCCCGCTACAGTCCAGACGTACCCCACCTTCCATTACAGATTTTTGCTGACATACAGAGCCATCAGGCTTTGGGTAGATCAGTTGTTCAGTGGAATAAACGCATTCAACACTAAAACGTCGTTTCGGGTTGGTAGAAAATCGATATTCCCTACGTAACAAATTACGCACTTTCGCTAACAACGGGTCATTATAGGTTCTACTTAAGTCACCTGTTGTTATTAGGGTCGGATCGATTTGACCACCTGCTCCACCCGTCACCACAATAGGCAGCTTACGTCGTTTACAATAAGCAATCATAGCGGCTTTAGAGCGCACACTATCTATCGCATCAATCACACAATCAAGATTATCAATCAGGTAGTCTTCTAAAGTGTCTGTGGTAATAAAGTCATCAATGCAGTTGACTTTGCAATGAGGGTTAATTGTTTTAATCCGTTCAGCCATTACCTCTACTTTGGGTAAGCCAACGGTATTTTGTAAAGCATGAATTTGACGATTGGTGTTGGTGATACAAATATCATCAAGGTCAATCAGCGTGATAGTGCCAACCGCTGATCTGGCCAGGGCTTCAGCAGCCCACGACCCTACGCCACCAATACCTATAACTGCGATATGGCTTTGCCTAAATACCTCAACCGCATCACTCCCGTATAGTCTTCTTAAGCCGCCAAAGCGCTGCTCAAAATCAGCCTCAGCCATCATCACCTACATCCAATAGCCCTAATTATGGGCAGCATTATGAGCTAAACAGCCACAATTTGTCATATTAACAAACAGCAATTTAAACTAGTGTAGTGGGTAGCTGGAGAAGGAAGGCAATAAATGGAATATTAGGAGCTGCAACAAACAGCTCCCAAGTTTTAGCAACTTAAGCTTACTTAGCAATTTCAGCTTTGATCTTATTAATCCGTTCAGATGTCGCTGGGTGAGAAGAAAGTAAACCACCACCTTCGCCAGAATAGCGTTTTAGCTTTTGAAATGCACTTATAGCTGCACTAGGATTTAATCCCCGCTGCTTCATAAAGGCGACACCGTATGCATCCGCTTCTAACTCATCAGACTGAGAAAACTGAGCATTAACAAATTGTAGTGCAATTTCTCCCAGTTGTGACTGAGCTAAATCAGCAACCGTACCACCTGCAGCAGCTACGCCTTCTCTTGCTGAAGCAGCAAGCAATGTTTGCTTGTATTGGTTAAATGAGTGCTTGAGCTTTACGTGACCAATTTCATGACCAATTACAGAAAGTAATTCCTGATCATTGAGAATATCCATCAAGCCAGAATAAACCCTTACTGTTCCATCTGGCATTGCAAAAGCATTCATTTCTTTTGATAGATAAACTTTATAATTCAGCTTTAAGCCATCGACTTGTTGATACTTACTTACTAATCGATTCAAACGCTTAGTGTATAAGCTATTTGCTGGTGCAACTTTTGATTTTTTGTCCATTTCTTGAGCAGAAAGTTTGGCGCTGTTAATCACTTCATTCTCGGTGACTGTTGCAGCAGTTAATACACCACCTATTGCACTCATTCCTGCTTCATTTTCTAAAAAGCCTGATTTACAGCCAGCTAAAGCCAGTACAATGGCAACAGAAGCCGTCATTGATTTCAGCTTATTCATGCCTTTAACCTCCATCTCAAATCCATATACTGCAAAATTTCCAATTATGGTATTGTCAAATTATGCAGCCTTCAGGTAATGTCGCTTACCAATAATAAAAATAAAGTCGCGAAGTATAACACGAACTTTTACCATTACATGAATGAATTTGTGTGATAGGGTTTTGTTAATCCCAAGAGCATATACTATTTCCTACCACTAACTTCTACTGAATCAGCTACTGCTACTGAAGTTATTTCATACCCTTCAAAAGTACTCACTCACAACGACTTCTTTGAGTAAATAATCCATCTTGTATGCAGCTCCCTCTACTCATCAGTAACTTTAAGCATCAATCTTAATGAAGCAATTGTTTCACCATATTTAAAAAATAAGTTTTCCTTACCTCTAATTTTAAAAACAATTGTTTACAAAAGGATAGCCAATACTAAGCCGGGTTTACACATAATAGACCACTTTCTAATTTGGCACATTAATATTACTGAATACTGCTTACCTTCTTTCAAAAGATCAATAAGTGGTTTGTCAAGATGCCTACTTTTCAGAAACTTTCAAGCCACCACCAATAAAAAATTGATTTGGAATACTTTTAAAAATTGGCTTATATATATTGGGTAGATTGAAAGCTTTTACATGTGCTTATTAAATAAACAGGCAGTATTGTTACAAGTTATTGTTATTAATGTGGGAGTAAATCTGAGTAAGTTAAAGCATGCGAAATGTATTGAATTATTACAACCAGCATGCTTAATCCACATAAACTTACTCCGCTAATATTACTCTCACTTATAACTTTTTAGTAGTTGTCAGTTTAGGGAAAGCAACCATGAGTATTAAACTGACTCGTCAAATTATGTCAGCTATTCTGACCCAAGCAGAAAGCACATACCCTGCCAAATGCTTCGGGTTCATAGTTGGCAAAAAAGAAGGAGGTATTGCTACAGGCTGCTACTATATTGCCTGTGATAAAATGGATCATATCAAAGAGTGCCCTTTGTCACTTACTGATTCACATACTTATAAGTCAGTTAAAAATAAAGCAGGAGCAGAAGGCCTAACAATTGTTAGTATGGTTCATACGCAATCAGACTTTACTGATGAACCATCACAACTGGATTGCTTATATAGCTGGCCAGGAATAACCCATATTATTATTTCACTCTCTCATGGTAAAGCTGTTAGTTGTCATGCCTGGCAATTAACTAACGACAAACGAAGTTTTATACAAGAACAAATCGTTCAATAGTCAGTCAAATTTAATTTATATACTTATTCAAAAATTTATTTGTTCAGAAGTTATTTTCTTACTTGTTAGCAAAAATCAATTTTAAACTGTCAATAGTTTATGGTTTATATAAAAATGGCTTCTGTTAATACTATCAATAGTAATAATTTACGAGCAGCCAGGCTCATCAATCAGCTTAGCTTGTATGAGTTATCAGAGTTATTAAATATTTCCGTTTCTACACTGGTAAAAATGGAAGCAGGAATAAGTCAGCCCAACTGCACATTAATCAAACAACTATGCTGCCGACTAGGAATTTTACCAGCTTTTTTAACAAACTTCAGTCGTTATAACATCCATGAAGATGCTGTATATTATATTTCTACTACAGCAGCAGAAAATTCTATTACAAAAAATAATAATCCCCTAGCTCAAGCAACAGCTTACTTAAACTTATATTATGACCTTATTCGGGTTTTGAAGACACAGTTTAGATTTCCTAACAATTTTCCAAAGATATATGATTCTTATGCACCTTCCAAGAAAAATATTGAACAATTGGCTGATACCTGTCGTTTCCACTGGGGGTTAGGATTTTCTCCTATAGAGAACGTTATTACGCTGATTGAAAGGTCTGGCGGGA
Source organism: Spartinivicinus ruber (assembly GCF_011009015.1). Classification (NCBI taxonomy): domain Bacteria; kingdom Pseudomonadati; phylum Pseudomonadota; class Gammaproteobacteria; order Oceanospirillales; family Zooshikellaceae; genus Spartinivicinus; species Spartinivicinus ruber. The sequence continues at coordinate 131,326 of NZ_CP048878.1, read as the reverse complement.
TTGTAACTTCATTCCCCAACCTTTATTCCAGTATCGATTCTATGTCCATAACTTATCCCCACCCTATTATTGTCATTAATCCTAAAAAAACGGCGTATCAAATTCGTTTTGATGTTGCAATGCACTGCGGTGCAATTGTTAGCAACTTTTTTTTTACAAACAAAAGTATATCCGAAACCAAACAAAATCTAGAGCATTTTGCGTTAGCTTTGCTTATGCCAGCTGGAAGTTTTCACAATGAATTTATTCGTAGCAAATCCAATATCTGCTGGCCTGAAATTACTTCATTACAGCAACGCTGGGGAGTAAGCAAAGAAGCGATTATTTATAGAGCTTTTCAACTTAAGTTAATTAATATTAAGCAACTTCATTTTAGCTTAGCCAAGCTGAGAACCAACCCTTCTATTCATTTAAATACTCAAAAGGTCAAGAAGGAGCATCCCCTCTTTATCACCAATCACATTCAACAATTAGACAAGACCCAACAACTTTCTGTTGAAGTGATTGCTCAGCACCTGGCTATCAAAAAGCTACTACTAACCAACCTTTTTATTGAATTTAAAAACCTACTATCAAATAATTCGGCAAACCGCCAACCAAAACAACATAATGTGATTTCCATTCACTAAAGTTCAGTCTTTTGGTAGATATAAAATTTTCTGGCTTTGTTAGTCAGTTCAACAATACTAATATTACCGATGCATTCAAAGAATCATACAATGTTTAGCACAGAAAACTGTGTTTTTATATTTGTGCTATTGATTAATATAAAGAATTGCTTTCTCATACTCTTTATTAGTTCAAATATCTGACCAACTTCAAATACTCTGTTTTTTCAGATTATTTTTCAGTGAAAATGACTATCACTCACAGTGACAGCTTCGCTATAATCCCTTTTAAAATAACTAACAATACACAGGACTACCAGTACAAGACATTTGTTGTAACTATATATTATTAAATACATGGAGTGTGTGAATTATGGTTCGCTTATTACAGCGTTTATTACTTTATCAATTAAGTCACTTATTAATAGTACCAGCAAGCTTTGCTGCTAAGTCTTCTTTTGTCATTTATCCTGGAGAAGCTTATATACAATCAGTCAATTATAGTGGTACTGGCTGCCCGCTAGGATCTGCTAACTTTACTTTTCATAAAAACGCAAATGAGTTTAATGTAAGTTTCAAACACTTCAAGTTAAATAACTATACAAATTATAATACAAGTTATTGCGAGTTAAAATTTACTATCGTTGCTCCACCTGGTGTTGCCTACCAACTAAATTCACTCACATACCAAGGCTATGCTTCATTAGACCAAGCAGGTATGGTTACTATTGCGAATGCTAGCCGCCTAAAGGGCACAACGTCTATCAATAAGTCAACTCAGTATGTATATGGATCACTAGACAATTCAACTAAGCAGCGCTTTCAACAAACGGCATTAAGTAACCACTATCAAACTTGGTCAACCTGTAATAAGCAGCGTCCTTTAAAAATAACAACGACTGTCAACCTTAACAGCAAAGATCAAGAAAGTACTATAGCTATAGACTCGATTAATGGAAAAATCACCTTTTCCAGGCAGTATTGTGATGAAAAATTAAACTCGGAGATAAAAAAGCAATTAATTACTTATAAATAAATTTTATTATATGCTGGTCTAAATCTTCAACAAAGGCCCCATAATAAGTCTGCTCATATATTAACCGCGTTGCAGGCTCAGCTTGAGAGTAGCCACCACTTGCTATTGCAAGCTGATAACACTCATCAACTTTCTGTCTGCTAGGCAGCTGAAAAGCCATCTGTACAGCGGGTGTTGTTTTAGCTCCTCCTATAAGCCAGAGCCGAGGTTTATTGTCTCCAATCGCAACCCAGCCTTGCACCTCAGAAATCACTTTATAGCCAAGTGGCCCTAACACAGCTTTATAGAACTCTTTACTAGCCATGTAGTCCATTACATAAACACCAATGTGATCAAGCATGTTTTTTAATCAACTTTAACAGTTAATGCTAATGAGCTTTTATCCAATATTATGTGCTATCCAAAGATGCATTAGAAGCTCTGCCAAGTTATTAATGAGCAGTTCAAACTTGCTATTTTTTAATTAAATTATTGTTAATTTTAGACTACATTTTTATCTTATGAGACTGACAACAAAGTAGGCTGAACTCTGTGTAAATATTATGTAAAGAGCCCTGATCACTATTTCGGCTATGTTAATATGACCGCAGAGTGGCTATAGAGAAACATTAATGTCATATCGTTTATTACTAGTTGAAGATGATCAAGAGCTTGCAGAATTGCTTATAGATTATCTAGAGCTTGAGTCTTTTACCATTACTTGGGAGCCTTCTGGTGATAAGGGCCTAGACATCGCCTTAACTGAGAGCTTCGATGTCATTATCCTTGACATAATGCTACCAGGTCTAAGCGGTGTAGACTTTCTTAAAAAATTTCGTCAGCAACGCCTTACCCCTGTCATCATGCTAACTGCAAGGGGTGAAGAGTTAGACCGAATCTTAGGCTTTGAGCTGGGTGCAGACGACTACCTGCCTAAGCCTTGTAGCCCAAGAGAACTTGTTGCCAGAATTAAAGCTGTAATTCGACGAGTAGTCATGGACCAACAAACCTCAAAAACGACCCAACCTAACAATTTATTGACAGTTGGACCTTTACTTCTCAACTTATCCAGTCATGAAGCCATTGCATCTGGAAAACAGCTAAATCTTACTGGCACAGAGTTTGAGTTGTTGTCACTGTTAATGCAACATGCTGGCGAGGTAGTAAGCAAAGAAACACTATCAATTCAAGCACTTGGCAAACAGCTTTCATTATACGACCGCAGTGTTGATATGCATGTAAGCAATTTACGCAAAAAAATAGCAGACCTCTGTGATACACCAAGTTTGATTAAAACAATTAGAGGAAAAGGCTATCTGCTTAAGCAATATTAGATTAGCCTTGATATATGTTTAGGCAAATCTTCTGGAAGATATTACTCGTCTTTTGGGCAGCACTTATCGTGATTGCCATACTTTCATCTTGGATTACCAGAGAAATTGTTGAAAGTGAGCTAGGCCTACATGAGAAGTTTGTCCAAGATCAGAAAAACTCCACAGAAGCGGTTGCCATATATGAAACAAAAGGGAAAAAAGCATTAGCCGGCTGGGTACAATCCCTCAATGAAGAAACTGGGCTAAGAGCATTTTTAATAACTCCCACAGGAACTTCAGCCACAACAACCCCACTACCAAGATCTATTAAACGCTTTTTACAAAAGCGATATTACCTTCCTCCCTGGGCCGAGCCAACTACAGTAACAACTGAACAAGGAGAATATTTATACTTCAGCCTCGGTCCCAGCTTTCCCCCACCACCAAAACACCGTCATGATATTCTCTGGTGGAGTAGGGCCATTACCAGTTTATTTGTCTTGTTTATTGTTTCTATTTTCTTTTCCAAGCATCTGGCCAACCCTCTGAAAGAGCTAACCATCATATCCCAAAGTTTAGCCAAAGGTGATTTTGCCAAAAGAGTAAACCCTAAAATAGAATATAGGCTTGATGAAATTGGCATATTGGCCCGGGAATTCAATCATATGGCGGAAAAAATCCAGCAAAACCATGACAACCTACAACGGTTGTTTCATGGTATATCCCATGAACTGAAAACCCCACTAGCCAGACAACGAGTAGCAATTGAGTTAATTGCCAAAAAAGGAGCCGAACCAACTTTACTAGAAAAGATGAATAGACAAATAATATTATTGGATAGCCTAATAGACGAACTAATAACAATTACTAAATTACAAGAACCAACGGTAGAAATATCAAAAAAAGAACTACAAATTGCTGTAATTATTCAAGAAGTAATAGAAGATAATACTTTAGAAGCAGATCTAAAGCAGATTAAAATAAATATCACTGATAATACTACCCATAAAGTTAAAGGGGATACAAAACTTATTTACCGGGCCATTGATAATATTGTTCGTAATGCTATCAAATACTCCCCAGAAAATACCACAATCACTATTGACTGCTTTGAAAAGGCCAACAGTTACCATGTTGATATTATTGACCAGGGTTCAGGAGTACCTGAAGATACTTTAAACAAACTTGTCGAGCCTTTTTACCGTGTTGATAGCGCACGAGCAAGAAATACTGGTGGACATGGTTTAGGGCTCGCTATTGCTAACAGTATTATCCAGGCACATCATGGTGAACTGCATTTTGATAATATACCCGTTGGAGGCTTAAAAGCCTCTATTAAATTTTCACTAATTTAATCTCAACTTCATTTATTGGTATATTATCTAAAGTATTGTTCTTGCCATGTAATGAACATCTACATATTCACCATTACGAAAAGCAAAAGCCTTAGCGATACCTTCTTTTACAAAATCGTACTTTTCATACAAAGCAATTGCTGCTTGGTTATCAATATAAACTGTTAATTCAAGACGCTTTAATGCCAACCAATTTTCAGCTAAATCAATAGCGGCACTCAGCAGCTTAGAACCAATACCTTTTCCTTGGTATTCCTCATGAACGGCTATACCCAAATGTGCTACATGCTTTCTTCTGATATTATCAGCAACCCCTAAATGTAAGTGACCGACTACTTTTCCTTCTACAACAGCGACTAGAGAATGAGTATTATCAGGTGTTTCTGACAATCTTTTGAGCCAACGATCAAGTGATGGATAAGGCAATTGTAAAGTACCAGAGTAATTTGACAGCTGCTCCATAAAAACTTTTATTTCTGGAATATCACTACTTTCTCTATGTCTTATTAAAATATCCATTACTTCACTTTATTTCTATAATTATGAGAATTACATTAGTCACAAACTCCAATCTAGCCCCTATTCAGGTATTTTAATAGTAAGCATTTTCACTTATCTTTTTACTAATAAGGAGGCAGTAGTCTTCTAAACCCATGAAACAAAACAATAATCATGAATACTATATTTCTTAACAGGCTAAACACCAAGGGTATCTTTGTTGGCTTTATTGCCTCGTTCTCTGCAGCTAGCTGAACAGCAATTTTTTCAATTTCATTAATGGAAGTAGGCCAATCACATATACTAGACAACCATTTTTCAGGAATACCAGATTTACCAACAGTAGTTCCAACAATTCCTCCTACTATTGCTGCAACTGTATCAGTATCTCCTCCACACTTAATAGCACTTGTTATAGCAGCCTCAAAGTTATCGCAGTGACATAACCAAGAATGAATAGCAATAGGTACCGTATGATAGATATAGCCGGTAACACCCTTAGCTAGACCTAAAGAATCTGCAAAGTCTTGGGTGACCTCCCCATTGTTAACACTTGATACAGCTTTTTGAATGAGCTCAATTAACTCCTGTGCTTCTGAAGACAAGTTTTCATTGAGCAACTGTAGGAAATCATTTCCATTAACTTGAGAGTTTGTTTTGGCATAAAAAGCGGCTAAAGCAACAGCCAGCGCTCCAAATTCAGCTTTTGGGTCTATGTGGGTAATGATGGTATTAGCTTTTATAAAAGCTTTTAATTGTTCTAAGTCCTTAACAGCAACACCAATAATTACCGAACGCATCGCAGGGCCATTTCCAGCTGAATAGATACCAGAATTATTGGATTTAAAACCTAACCATAATTTTACAATGGCACGAAGAGTCGCAAAGCCAATACCTGCAGGCAGAGCTAAAAGCCAATAGCGTAATCGTTTTGCCAACCTTTCTTGAAATATTTCAACATTTCCATTTGCTTCAATAAGTAACTGAGCAACCATGACTGTATGCTCAGTGTCATCTGATATCATACCATGTCCAAATACCAGTCGATGACTGAGCTTTTCACCTACTAGCTTATTTACACGATTTTTTGATAACCCTTCATAGGGTAAGCCAATAGCATCACCAGCAGCTGTACCTAAAATACAGCCAATAACTTTCTGCTCAACCATCTCATTCTATTTTCTACCTGTTTTTAAAGGAATCCCTTACCCAACACTTTAAGTCTTAAACTTATAATATACATAAGACAACTGAATCCCACTCTCATCAAAATACAACAACTAGTTTATTAAAAAGAGAAACAGCCTAACAAATCAAGCAAGAGTTAAAAAAGATAAATACGGAATTTTTCCGAACAAAGCAAAAAACCCCCAACACGAAGTGCTGAGGGTTCTCTTAAATAAGGCGCTTGACGATGACCTACTCTCACATGGGGAGACCCCACACTACCATCGGCGCGGAGCGGTTTCACTACTGAGTTCGGGATGGATTCAGGTGGTTCACACTCGCTATAGTCGTCAAGCAAAACTGGCATTTGGAACTGTTTTGCTTAGCTTGTTTTGTAATCTGAATTCTGCTTTGTCTTGATTGTAATACTCTATTACGTTCGATGTATTTCTTCGTTGTGCTTGCCTGTTTCGCTTTGATTTGTGTTTCCCAAATCATTTTGGCGTTATATGGTCAAGCCTCACGAGCAATTAGTACGGGTTAGCTCAATGCCTCACAACACTTACACACCCCGCCTATCAACGTCGTCGTCTTCAACGGCTCTTCAGGACCCTCAAGGGGTCAGGGAAGTCTCATCTTGAAGGGGCTTCCCGCTTAGATGCTTTCAGCGGTTATCCCGTCCGAACTTAGCTACCGGGCAATGCGTCTGGCGACACAACCCGAACACCAGTGGTTCGTCCACTCCGGTCCTCTCGTACTAGGAGCAGCTCTCCTCAAACTTCCAACGTCCACGGCAGATAGGGACCGAACTGTCTCACGACGTTCTAAACCCAGCTCGCGTACCACTTTAAATGGCGAACAGCCATACCCTTGGGACCGGCTTCAGCCCCAGGATGTGATGAGCCGACATCGAGGTGCCAAACACCGCCGTCGATGTGAACTCTTGGGCGGTATCAGCCTGTTATCCCCGGAGTACCTTTTATCCGTTGAGCGATGGCCCTTCCATTCAGAACCACCGGATCACTAAGACCTACTTTCGTACCTGCTCGACATGTACGTCTCGCAGTCAAGCGCGCTTATACCTTTACACTAACCGCATGATGTCCGACCATGCTTAGCGCACCTTCGTGCTCCTCCGTTACTCTTTGGGAGGAGACCGCCCCAGTCAAACTACCCACCACACACTGTCCTCGATCCCGATCAGGGACCAGAGTTAGAACCTCAAACATACCAGGCTGGTATTTCAAGATTGGCTCCACGATGACTAGCGTCACCGCTTCAAAGCCTCCCAGCTATCCTACACAAGTAGGCTCAAAGTCCAGTGTGAAGCTGTAGTAAAGGTTCACGGGGTCTTTCCGTCTAGCCGCGGATACACTGCATCTTCACAGCGATTTCAATTTCACTGAGTCTCGGGTGGAGACAGCGTGGCCATCGTTACGCCATTCGTGCAGGTCGGAACTTACCCGACAAGGAATTTCGCTACCTTAGGACCGTTATAGTTACGGCCGCCGTTTACCGGGGCTTCGATCAAGAGCTTCGCCGAAGCTAACCCCATCAATTAACCTTCCGGCACCGGGCAGGCGTCACACCCTATACGTCCACTTACGTGTTTGCAGAGTGCTGTGTTTTTAATAAACAGTCGCAGCCACCTGGTATCTTCGACCGGCTCCAGCTCCATTCGCAAGGAATTTCACCAGCTCCGGCGCACCTTCTCCCGAAGTTACGGTGCCATTTTGCCTAGTTCCTTCACCCGAGTTCTCTCAAGCGCCTTGGTATTCTCTACCTGACCACCTGTGTCGGTTTGGGGTACGGTTAATAATGACCTGAAGCTTAGAAGCTTTTCCTGGAAGCATGGCATCAATTACTTCCTCATCCGAAGATGAGTTCGATATCGGCTCTCAGTATTAGCACCCCGGATTTGCCTAAGATGCCTACCTACAACCTTAAACCTGGACAACCATCGCCAGGCTAACCTAGCCTTCTCCGTCCCTTCATCGCAGTCATTACTAGTACAGGAATATTAACCTGTTTCCCATCGACTACCACTTTCGTGCTCGCCTTAGGGGCCGACTCACCCTGCGCCGATTAGCGTTGCGCAGGAAACCTTGGTCTTCCGGCGAGGGAGCTTCTCACTCCCTTTATCGTTACTCATGTCAGCATTCGCACTTCTGATACCTCCAGCAGACCTCCCGATCTACCTTCGCAGGCGTACAGAACGCTCCTCTACCACCCTAACCTAAGTTAGGATCCGCAGCTTCGGTGTCTAGTTTGAGCCCCGTTACATCTTCCGCGCGAGCCGACTCGACCAGTGAGCTATTACGCTTTCTTTAAAGGGTGGCTGCTTCTAAGCCAACCTCCTGGCTGTCTGGGCCTTCTCACATCGTTTCCCACTTAACTAGAACTTTGGGACCTTAGCTGGCGGTCTGGGTTGTTTCCCTTTCCACGACGGACGTTAGCACCCGCCGTGTGTCTCCCGGATAGCACTCTACGGTATTCGGAGTTTGCATGGGGTTGGTAAGTCGGGATGACCCCCTAGCCCAAACAGTGCTCTACCCCGTAGGTGTTCGTCCGAGGCGCTACCTAAATAGCTTTCGAGGAGAACCAGCTATCTCCGGGCTTGATTAGCCTTTCACTCCGATCCACAAGTCATCCCCTGGCTTTTCAACGACAGTGGGTTCGGGCCTCCAGTCAGTGTTACCTAACCTTCACCCTGCTCATGGATAGATCGCCCGGTTTCGGGTCTATTCCCAGCGACTATTCGCCCTATTAAGACTCGGTTTCCCTACGCCTTCCCTATTCGGTTAAGCTTGCCACTGAAAATAAGTCGCTGACCCATTATACAAAAGGTACGCAGTCACAGAACAAGTCTG